>NZ_CP024848.1:2299636-2600299 GCF_003352005.1 Oceanobacillus zhaokaii | reverse complement strand
TTAAATGCTTCAAGATTGTATCAATGGCGGTAATCGTAGAATCAGGCTTCGTAATAATTTTTTTATCACTTTTAGGCAAGTATCCGAGATTGAAGATGGCACCACTTATTTTTTCATCTTTATCTGCACGTAAGTATTTGCTAATATTTCCATGGCTATCATGTATAAGCGATACATTGGTGCGTTCATGTTCAATAATTCTTAGTTTAGTTGCGGCAATTGCCTCCTTTTGAATATCAAAAGCAAGTACCTTCCCTTGTTCACCAACAAGCTTACTTAAAAATAGCGTGTCATTGCCATTTCCACAGGTTGCATCAATGACGGTCTCATCTTTTTTTATTGCTTCTTCTAATAAATAGTGAGCGTAGTTTAAAATACCTTTAAGCATAATAGTTATATAACTCCTTGTTTGTCATTCATTTAGATTAGTGTAACACAACTAAAAATGGGATGTATATTCTTATGCACAGTTGACAAAAATGGTACTATTCTTTATACTTTCGATATAATATTGAAACGACTTTGAGAAGGATTAGTAATAAATAATTCAAGCTTAGAGAGGCAGTGGCTGGTGTAAGCTGTCCTTGATCTATTTATGAACTCACCTTTTATGTTGCAGAAATGAATGTGCAGTAGTTTCTGTCGTCAATCCACGTTATGGATACGAGTGAGCGTATAGATTACGTTAATTTGGGTGGTACCGCGGGAGTATATTACAAAGCTTCTCGTCCCTTTCTAGGGATGAGTGGCTTTTTTTGATAGGCAAGAAAGTCTAAAAAAATTACTTGTCTACTTAGTTTTCTAACGTTTAATTTAGGAAGCATATACCAATGGCTGCATTTATAATTGCCGCTCAAAAAACATCAGAATAGCCTGATTTTCGTAAAAGTCGATGAGGAGGAAATAATCATGAGTTTTAAACACCAAGAAATAGAAAAGAAATGGCAACATTATTGGAATGACCATAAAACCTTTAAAACAGATACTTTTTCAGACAAAGAAAAGTTTTACGCACTTGATATGTTCCCATATCCATCAGGGGTAGGGCTTCATGTAGGTCATCCAGAAGGCTACACAGCGACAGATATTCTTTCGCGGATGAAGCGAATGCAAGGGTATGAGGTCCTTCATCCGATGGGCTGGGACGCATTTGGTTTGCCAGCAGAGCAATATGCAATCGACACGGGAAATAGTCCTGCTGAATTTACTGCACATAATATTGCGACATTTAAACGGCAAATTCAAGAACTCGGCTTCTCATATGACTGGGACCGTGAAGTGAATACGACTGATCCGAATTATTATAAGTGGACACAATGGATATTTACAAAGCTTTATGAAAAAGGTCTTGCATATATTGATGAGGTAGCGGTTAACTGGTGTCCTGCACTTGGAACAGTACTAGCAAATGAAGAAGTAATTGATGGTAAAAGTGAACGTGGAGGACATCCTGTTATCCGTAAGCCAATGAAGCAATGGATGTTGAGAATTACGGCATATGCTGATCGCTTACTTGAGGATTTAGAGGACCTAGACTGGCCGGATAGCTTGAAGGAAATGCAGCGCAATTGGATTGGCCGTTCGGAAGGTGCGGAAGTTACATTTAAAATTGAGGCACATGACGCGGAATTCACTGTCTTTACAACTAGACCGGATACGCTTTTCGGTGCAACCTATGCGGTATTAGCACCGGAGCATCCATTTATTAAGAAGATTACAACTGCTGATCAAAAAGCAGCTGTTGATGCATATCTTCATGAAGTGGAAACAAAATCGGACTTAGAGCGTACCGATTTAGCAAAGGATAAAACAGGTGTATTTACTGGTGCATATGCAATTAATCCGGTCAATAATGAAAAAATGCCTATCTGGGTTGCTGATTATGTACTAATGTCTTATGGTACAGGAGCAATCATGGCAGTTCCTGCACATGATGAACGAGATTATGAGTTTGCGAAGAAATTTGCATTACCGATCATTGAAGTAGTAGCAGGTGGAGATGTAGAAAAAGAAGCTTATACTGGTGACGGAGAGCATGTGAATTCTAGCTTCCTTGATGGTCTTGGAAAAGAAGAAGCAATTTCAAAAATGATTGAATGGCTTGTTGCAGAAGGAAAAGGCGAAAAGAAAATTACGTATCGTCTTCGTGACTGGTTATTTGCAAGGCAGCGCTACTGGGGTGAACCAATTCCGATTATTCACTGGGAAGATGGGACAATGACGACCGTACCAGAGGAAGAGCTTCCATTAGAACTTCCAGTCATGGAGGAGATTAAACCATCTGGTACAGGGGAATCACCACTTGCGAATAATAATGAGTGGGTAAATGTTGTCGATCCGAAGACTGGCATGAAAGGTCGTCGTGAAACCAATACGATGCCACAATGGGCTGGAAGCTGCTGGTATTTCTTGCGTTATATTGATCCAGATAATTCGGAGCAGCTTGCAGCTCCTGAAGCATTAGAAAAATGGCTGCCAATTGATATTTATATTGGAGGAGCAGAGCATGCCGTACTCCATTTGCTATATGCACGTTTCTGGCATAAGTTTTTATACGATATTGGTGTAGTACCGACGAAAGAACCATTCCAAAAGCTATTTAATCAAGGGATGATTCTTGGTGAAGGTAATGAGAAGATGAGTAAATCGAAGGGGAATGTTGTAAATCCTGATGATATCGTTGCTTCCCATGGTGCGGACACATTAAGACTATATGAAATGTTTATGGGACCACTTGATGCATCTGTTGCTTGGTCAACAAATGGACTTGATGGTGCAAGACGTTTCCTTGATCGTGTATGGCGTTTATTCATTAGTGAAGATGGAACACTTTCAGATAAGATAGTTGAGCAAGAGGAAAGTACACTTGACAAGGTTTATCATGAAACAGTAAAAAAAGTAACCGAGGACTATCAACATCTTCATTTTAATACTGGAATTTCCCAATTAATGGTATTTATTAATGAAGGTTATAAGGCAGATAAGATTTCTAAGTCTCATGTAGAAGGAATCGTGAAGCTCCTTTCTCCTGTAGCACCACATATTGCAGAAGAGCTTTGGGAAAAACTAGGGTTTACTGAAACCATTACTTATGAGGAATGGCCAGTATTCGATGAATCAAAGCTTGTAGAAGATGAAGTGGAAGTTGTTTTACAGGTGATGGGCAAAGTTCGTTCGAAGATTAGTGTGGCGAAAGATATTTCAAAAGAAGAGCTTGAAAAAGCAGCACTTGCAGATGAATCACTTCAAAAATGGTTAGAAGGTAAAACGATTCGTAAAGTAATTGTTGTTCCTGGAAAACTAGTAAATGTAGTGGCTAACTAATATTAGCTTGAGACTATAATAAAATAATCAAGGACCTCACGCACAATCGATGAGGTCCTTTTTTATTACTTTGTTGTTGGATTCCAATTCGTTTGCAATAAAATCCATTTATCTTGCTCATAATACCAGAGGCCTTCCACTGTTCCTAATTGATCAGCATGATATGCACCACTAATTTGTTGATAGCTCTTTAAGCCATATCCCTTAGCAGCACTGATTTTGATTGGTTCAAAAAAAGCAATTGGATCTATCATAAGCTCGGTGGGAGTTAGTAGTTTTCCTTCTTTATTATAGATGCCTAATCGAATATAATCTGCTGCACGTCTTTTAACATCCATAACAATTGGTTTTCCATTTGGCGTTAATTCAATGCTGACTTTAAAATTCTCCTCGAATTGCCCTTTTACATAAGGTTGCTCAGGAAGCGGAATTTTCAATAACTCTTTATTAGCAAGTGTATGAAGAAAACTTGTATATAGACCGCCACTTCCTCCAGTTGGACTTTGATAAAAAATGTCGTTTATTTTATCATGGTTTAAGTCAACAAATTGAATGGTTGGATCGTATCCACCACTGTAATTTACCCGCCAGTTTTCTCCTTCGGGTCCTGTTATATCCGCCCAAATGTCACGATAATATTTCGTATCAGGAGAAAATAAAATTCCATATAACTTTATTACTTCATTTTGTCCATCGCCAGTAACATCTGATTCATATGTTTCAATTAAAATAGGTTCCTGCTTTTTCTCACTTGCCATTACCGTTAGTGGCAAGAGTAAAGAAAAAAGTAATATACAAAAAGCTACTTTATTTTTCATCAGCAACGCTCCAATCTCTTTTTTCGTTTTAGATTGTGTTAGAAGGCTGATTGCTATTCGCGTATGTAAAATAAAATATCCACCTATCAATACTTATTAAGCGATTGGCACCTAGCACATATGGTAAGATATGTAAAAACAACTCGAAATGGGGAAGCAATCTATGTTCGAACTATCCGTAGTGGAATGGTTTATCGTCATTCTTTGTGCTGTTTTTATCGGTTTTTCAAAATCAGGTTTACCGAATATGATCATCTTAGTTGTTACGGTGCTCATGCTAGTATTTCCTGCAAAGGAATCTGTCGGTATATTGCTGCCAATGCTGCTAGTAGGTGACGTATTCGCTGTAACATATTATCGTAGAAGCGTTGTATGGAAACACCTTATTTCACTAATTCCCTGGGTTCTAATCGGGATCCTGTGCGGGTACTTTGTATTGTCCCATTTAAACAGTGAGCAGTTGAAACCTATGATAGGAATAATTGTACTCGCTATGATAGTACTTCATATAACTAGACAAAAATTCGGTGAGCGGTTTAATCAGCTTTTACCATCATCGCTTTGGTTTATTTCCTTGATGGGGATTTTAGGCGGGTTTACGACAATGGTAGGAAATGCTGCCGGAGGTGTTATGGCTATTTACCTGCTTGTAAAAGGCCTGTCGAAGAATGAATTTGTAGGCACCAGTGCTTGGTTCTTCCTTTCAGTAAATGTTATTAAAGTTCCTTTCTATTTACATTTGGGTCTGATTAATCAGGAATCGTTGACATTTAATCTATGGATGGTTCCTGCAATTATTCTCGGTGCATTTATTGGTATAAAAATATTACCACTTATCCCACAGAAGGTTTTTCAATGGCTTGTACTAATACTTGCGGCGGTAGGTGGGATTAATTTACTATTGTAATGGAATTTAATAGATGAATGCAGGATTTCTTTTTACACCTAGTTAGGAAAATGTAAAGTTTGCGGAGTAGAGAAATATTTATCATTCGTTATTATACGAGAGGAGTGACAGTTTGAAAGCCTTCCAAATAAAAATTGAACTAATTGGTTCAGATCCATTAATATGGAGAAGGGTTATTATGCCTGCGGATGCGACATTTAATAGATTACATGATGTTATTCAAACAGTGACTAATTTCAGGAGCGGTTATCCATATGACTATTATCACCTTTTTCAATTTGATTTAGCAGCAGATAATATAAAGGTTACTAACAATGAAGAAGCTTATGAAGAACATCAATTCTTTAAAAAGAATCGAAAGAGATTGGAAGAGAAAATGAGAAAAGACACTTCTCCTGAGTTTGAATCTTTTGTGGAGATACAAATTAATAATATGAATACAGTTATTCGAAAGCCAACAGGAATAAAAATTGATCAGTATATTGAAAAATATGGACAAATCGATTATACGTACGATTTTGGAGATAATTGGTCGTTTCTTATTAAATTAGAAAAAACTGTTGAGGATTATAAACATGGATATCCAACTCTAATTGATGGTGCAGAAACTGCGCCACCTGAAGATGTCGGTGGCCTATCAGGTTACGAAGATTTTCTTGAAATATATCATAATAAGAATCACCCTGATTATGAAGAAATACGAGCTTGGGCTGAAGAAGTGAGATATGAGGAGTATGATGAACTTTTTATTAATCGCATGTTAAAAGCGATTAAATATAAGAAGAATGAGTGGTGAATTTTTTTAAGGAAAGGAATGCTTTCTGCTATAGAATGTAGGGGTGCCTTGAGATATAAGGCATCCCTATTTACTTTATTTAGCAAGTTAGTTATTAGAGCAGGCTTATATTTACATTTTTAACAAAATCGCCTATTATGAATGGCTACTTCAGAAAGTATGAACATGCTAAATTTATGGATTATGAGTAATGATAGAGTAGGAATCACTTTTTGTTTTAAAAAGTTGCTACTTGTTGTTGACAAGCTTTAAATAAAGTGTTATGATTTAAGTCCACTTAGGAAATGGATTGTTAAGATAAATTTACAAAATAATTTATTGTTGACAAAACGTCCCAAGTAGTGGTAGGATATGAAAGTTGCTTCTGAAGCAACCGAACATTTGCTCTTTGAAAACTGAACAAAACAACCAGTATGTCAATGAAGAGAAACGTGTTTTCTTTTCAACAAAACAAGAAGGTAACACTTCTTAAAAGCTAAGACATTATATGGAATTGATTGGTGTCAATTTCATTTCAAACACTTTATTGGAGAGTTTGATCTTGGCTCAGGACGAACGCTGGCGGCGTGCCTAATACATGCAAGTCGAGCGCAGGAAGCAAGTTGACCCTCATCTGAGGTGATACTTGTGGAATGAGCGGCGGACGGGTGAGTAACACGTGGGCAACCTACCTGTAAGATCGGGATAACTCGCGGAAACGTGAGCTAATACCGGATAACACTTTTTACCTCATGGTGAGAAGGTGAAAGGCGGCGCAAGCTGTCACTTACAGATGGGCCCGCGGCGCATTAGCTAGTTGGTGGGGTAATGGCTCACCAAGGCGACGATGCGTAGCCGACCTGAGAGGGTGATCGGCCACACTGGGACTGAGACACGGCCCAGACTCCTACGGGAGGCAGCAGTAGGGAATCTTCCGCAATGGACGAAAGTCTGACGGAGCAACGCCGCGTGAGTGATGAAGGTTTTCGGATCGTAAAACTCTGTTGTTAGGGAAGAACAAGTATGATAGTAACTGATCATACCTTGACGGTACCTAACCAGAAAGCCACGGCTAACTACGTGCCAGCAGCCGCGGTAATACGTAGGTGGCAAGCGTTGTCCGGAATTATTGGGCGTAAAGCGCTCGCAGGCGGTCTTTTAAGTCTGATGTGAAATCTCGTGGCTTAACCACGAACGGTCATTGGAAACTGGAGGACTTGAGTACAGAAGAGGAGAGTGGAATTCCACGTGTAGCGGTGAAATGCGTAGAGATGTGGAGGAACACCAGTGGCGAAGGCGACTCTCTGGTCTGTAACTGACGCTGAGGAGCGAAAGCGTGGGGAGCGAACAGGATTAGATACCCTGGTAGTCCACGCCGTAAACGATGAGTGCTAGGTGTTAGGGGGTTTCCGCCCCTTAGTGCTGAAGTTAACGCATTAAGCACTCCGCCTGGGGAGTACGGCCGCAAGGCTGAAACTCAAAAGAATTGACGGGGGCCCGCACAAGCGGTGGAGCATGTGGTTTAATTCGAAGCAACGCGAAGAACCTTACCAGGTCTTGACATCCTTTTGCCCTCCCTAGAGATAGGGATTTCCCTTCGGGGACAAAAGTGACAGGTGGTGCATGGTTGTCGTCAGCTCGTGTCGTGAGATGTTGGGTTAAGTCCCGCAACGAGCGCAACCCTTGATCTTAGTTGCCAGCATTTAGTTGGGCACTCTAAGGTGACTGCCGGTGACAAACCGGAGGAAGGTGGGGATGACGTCAAATCATCATGCCCCTTATGACCTGGGCTACACACGTGCTACAATGGATGGAACAAAGGGCTGCAAAACCGCGAGGTCAAGCAAATCCCATAAAACCATTCTCAGTTCGGATTGTAGGCTGCAACTCGCCTGCATGAAGCCGGAATCGCTAGTAATCGCGGATCAGCATGCCGCGGTGAATACGTTCCCGGGCCTTGTACACACCGCCCGTCACACCACGAGAGTCGGTAACACCCGAAGTCGGTGAGGTAACCTTTTATGGAGCCAGCCGCCGAAGGTGGGACCAATGATTGGGGTGAAGTCGTAACAAGGTAGCCGTATCGGAAGGTGCGGCTGGATCACCTCCTTTCTAAGGAATATTCGGAACGCTATCTTTATGATAGTAAGGACATACTGTGTTGTTTGGTTCAGTTTTGAGAGAGCAAATCTCTCAAAGGATAAGGATCTTCTGTTAAGAACCGTCACGTCCTGTGACGAACACAGAAGTCACCACATCCTGTGGAAGCTTGTACCTTGAAAACTAAATAAGAGTAACAACGACATCAATTTTTAAAATTAAAGCAAGGCTAATAAATTAGTACGCTTATTTACTAACTTAGTTAAGTGAATAAGGGCGCACGGTGGATGCCTTGGCACTAGGAGCCGATGAAGGACGGGACTAACACCGATATGCCTCGGGGAGTTGTACGTAAACTTTGATCCGAGGATTTCCGAATGGGGAAACCCGCTGTTCGTAATGGGACAGTACCATTATCTGAATACATAGGATAATGGAGGCAGACCCGGGGAACTGAAACATCTCAGTACCCGGAGGAAGAGAAAGCAAATGCGATTTCCTGAGTAGCGGCGAGCGAAACGGAATTAGCCCAAACCAGAAAGCTTGCTTTCTGGGGTTGTAGGACACTCCTTTGGAGTTACAAAAGAATTCTTTAGACGAATCGATCTGGAAAGGTCAGCCATAGCGGGTAACAGCCCTGTAGTCGAAAAGGAATTCTCTCCGGAGTGTATCCTGAGTACGGCGGAACACGAGAAATTCCGTCGGAATCCGGGAGGACCATCTCCCAAGGCTAAATACTCCCTAGTGACCGATAGTGAACCAGTACCGTGAGGGAAAGGTGAAAAGCACCCCGGAAGGGGAGTGAAATAGTACCTGAAACCGTGTGCCTACAAGTAGTCGAAGCCCGTTAATGGGTGACGGCGTACCTTTTGTAGAATGGACCGGCGAGTTACGATCGTATGCAAGGTTAAGTGGAAGACACGGAGCCGCAGCGAAAGCGAGTCTGAATAGGGCGTTTATAGTATGCGGTCATAGACCCGAAACCGTGTGATCTACCCATGTCCAGGGTGAAGGTCAGGTAACACTGACTGGAGGCCCGAACCCACGTATGTTGAAAAATGCGGGGATGAGGTGTGGGTAGGGGTGAAATGCCAATCGAACACGGAGATAGCTGGTTCTCTCCGAAATAGCTTTAGGGCTAGCCTCAAGCATTGAGTATTGGAGGTAGAGCACTGATTGAACTAGGGGCCCTCACCGGGTTACCGAATTCAGTCAAACTCCGAATGCCAATTACTTCAGCTTGGGAGTCAGACTATGGGTGATAAGGTTCATAGTCGAAAGGGAAACAGCCCAGACCGCCAGCTAAGGTCCCAAAGTATACGTTAAGTGGAAAAGGATGTGGAGTTGCCCAGACAACCAGGATGTTGGCTCAGAAGCAGCCATCATTTAAAGAGTGCGTAATAGCTCACTGGTCGAGTGACTCTGCGCCGAAAATGTACCGGGGCTAAACGTATCACCGAAGCTGCGGATTGTTCTTCGAACAATGGTAGGAGAGCGTTCTAAGTGCTGTGAAGTCAGACCGTGAGGACTGGTGGAGCGCTTAGAAGTGAGAATGCCGGTATGAGTAGCGAAAAAAGAGTGAGAATCTCTTTCACCGAATGCCTAAGGTTTCCTGAGGAAGGCTCGTCCTCTCAGGGTTAGTCGGGACCTAAGCCGAGGCCGAAAGGCGTAGGCGATGGACAACAGGTTGATATTCCTGTACCACCTCATGATTGTTTGAGCGATGGGGGGACGCAGTAGGATAAGGAATGCGCACCGATGGATGTGTGCGCCCAAGCAGTGAGAAAGTTGGATAGGCAAATCCGTTCAACAATTTCAAGCTGTGATGGGGAGGGAAATTAGTACCGAAGTTCCTGATTTCACACTGCCAAGAAAAGCCTCTAGTTAGATCATAGGTGCCCGTACCGCAAACCGAC
The DNA here is from genome assembly GCF_003352005.1 of Oceanobacillus zhaokaii. Taxonomy (GTDB): domain Bacteria; phylum Bacillota; class Bacilli; order Bacillales; family Amphibacillaceae; genus Oceanobacillus; species Oceanobacillus zhaokaii. The sequence continues at coordinate 2,590,459 of NZ_CP024848.1, read as the reverse complement.
ACAGGTAGGCGAGGAGAGAATCCTAAGGTGAGCGGGAGAACTCTCGTTAAGGAACTCGGCAAAATGACCCCGTAACTTCGGGAGAAGGGGTGCTTCATTAACATGGAGCCGCAGTGAATAGGCCCAAGCGACTGTTTAGCAAAAACACAGGTCTCTGCGAAGCCGAAAGGCGAAGTATAGGGGCTGACACCTGCCCGGTGCTGGAAGGTTAAGGGGAAATGTTAGCACTTCGGTGCGAAGCATAGAACCGAAGCCCCAGTAAACGGCGGCCGTAACTATAACGGTCCTAAGGTAGCGAAATTCCTTGTCGGGTAAGTTCCGACCCGCACGAAAGGTGCAACGACTTGGGCACTGTCTCAACGAGAGACCCGGTGAAATTATACTATGCGTGAAGATGCGCATTACCCGCGACAGGACGGAAAGACCCCGTGGAGCTTTACTGTAGCCTGATATTGAATGTTTGTGCAGCTTGTACAGGATAGGTGGGAGCCGTTGAAGCGTGAGCGCTAGCTTACGTGGAGGCGCCCGTGGGATACCACCCTAGTTGTATGAACCTTCTAACCCAGGACCGTGATCCGGTTCGGAGACAGTGTCAGGCGGGCAGTTTGACTGGGGCGGTCGCCTCCCAAAGAGTAACGGAGGCGCCCAAAGGTTCCCTCAGAATGGTTGGAAATCATTCGTAGAGTGTAAAGGCAGAAGGGAGCTTGACTGCGAGACCTACAAGTCGAGCAGGGACGAAAGTCGGGCTTAGTGATCCGGTGGTTCCGCATGGAAGGGCCATCGCTCAACGGATAAAAGCTACCCCGGGGATAACAGGCTTATCTCCCCCAAGAGTTCACATCGACGGGGAGGTTTGGCACCTCGATGTCGGCTCATCGCATCCTGGGGCTGTAGTCGGTCCCAAGGGTTGGGCTGTTCGCCCATTAAAGCGGTACGCGAGCTGGGTTCAGAACGTCGTGAGACAGTTCGGTCCCTATCCGTCGTGGGCGTTGGAAGTTTGAGAGGAGCTGTCCTTAGTACGAGAGGACCGGGATGGACACACCGCTGGTGTACCAGTTGTTCCGCCAGGAGCATCGCTGGGTAGCTACGTGTGGAAAGGATAAGTGCTGAAAGCATCTAAGCATGAAGCCCCCCTCAAGATGAGACTTCCCATCACTTCGAGTGAGTAAGATCCCTCAGAGACGATGAGGTTGATAGGTTCGGTGTGGAAGCGTGGTGACACGTGGAGCTTACGGATACTAATCGATCGAGGACTTAACTAAATTCTAATTTGATTGTCGTTGATCATTACTCTTATTTAGTTTTTAGGGTACAACTAAATATAGTTGTCTGGTAGCAATAGCGAAGAGGTCACACCTGTTCCCATCCCGAACACAGCAGTTAAGCTCTTCAGCGCCGATGGTAGTTGGGACTTTGTCCCTGCAAGAGTAGGACGCCGCCAGGCTATGTAAAAGCACTAAGGTTATGAATGATCATATCCTTAGTGCTTTTTTATATTCAATCTTAAGAAAAAGATATCGATAATAAAAATGAATAGATCAATGCAGTATATATACATTAATCTATCCGTTTTTTTGTGACTCAATATCCTGAATCTTCCGAGGTTAGGTTATCGAGCATTTTATAATCATACTTCTGTAATGGTTTTTCAGCTGGTCCTTCTAGTACTTCACCAGTATAGGAAAATCTTGAACCATGGCAAGGACAATCCCAAGAACGGTCACCATTATTCCATTCCACTTCACAGCCTACATGCGTACAGGTAGTATCGACAATATGTAGCTGTCCTTGCTTATCCTTATAGGCACCTTTTCTTTCGCCTTTAATTGTAATAACTGCTCCCTCGTCATTGGCTAAGGTATTTGGATTAATATTGGTCAATTCAAGCTTACCTTTAATTAATTGCGTAGCAACGTTTACGTTCTCAGTCAGGAAATTTTTAATACTGGGATTTGCAATAAATCGAGATGGTGTGTACAAGCTTTTATAATTATTCTTTTTGTCTAAAATAATATCGCGAAATAAGAGTGCGGCTGCAGTTCCATTTGACATTCCCCATTTTCTGTAGCCAGTCGCAATCAATATATTTGGATGACCAGACGTAAGTTCACCAATATATGGTACTTTATCTAAAGTAACTAAATCTTGTGCAGACCAATAATACGGAATGGATTCAAGCTCAAATATCTGCTCACCAAAGGCTTTTAATGCTTCGTAGTGTTTTATCGTCTCCTTGCCTTGACCTGTCTTATGACTTTCACCAACTATAAGCACCATTTCTTCATCCTTGATTTTAACAGAACGCAGCGAACGGGTAGGTTGGTCTGCGCTAATGAACATACCACCTGGAAATGGCTTCTTAGGACTCGCTGCTATGATATATGATCGATCTGCATGCAAACGAGTAGAGTAGAGACCTAATCCTTCATAAAATGGAAAGTGAGTGCAGGCGAGTACATATTTGGCCTTGACACGGGATCCATCACGGGTAAGAACGGTTGGCTGCTTTCCAGTTTCGATATTCACTGCTGTTGTGTTTTCAAAAATAAGCCCATTTTTTTGCTTGATGATATCAACTAAATGGAGAAGATATTTAGTTGGATGAAACTGTGCCTGGTCCTTCATAATAAGTGCATTTTTAATTTGTATATCTAATTGGATGGTCTCAACCAATTCCCCAGCAATGTTTAACTTTTCATATGCTTTCGCTTCTTTTCTTATTTTTTCCGCATATTCTTCAGTCGTAGAATAAAGATAAGCATCTTGCATGCTAAAGTCGCAATCGATTTTATGTTCCTCGATTGTATTCTTGATGAAATGGAGTGCTTCAGTATTAGCTTCATAATATAACCTTGCGTTATTTTTTCCAATATTTGTGATGAACTCGTCGTAGATTAAATCATGCTGTGCCGTTATTTTAGCAGTAGTATGTCCAGTTGTTCCGTTCATTAATTGATCAGCTTCTAAGATTGCGACCTTTAATCCTTCATTTGCTAGCAGATAGGCTGAAGTAATCCCTGTAATTCCTCCACCAACTATTGCAATGTCTACTTCAATATCTTGATCAAGTCTTGCAAAGTTTGGGAAATCAATTAAATCTCGCCAATAAGACTTAGGATGTTCAGAAAAAGAATCCGCATTTTGTGTCATTTATAACCCCTCCAATATGTGTTGCATCATGTCTATAGTATGTTCCAAATTATGGAATACATACGTGGTAGGAAAGCTTGAGTAAACGTCTTAAAGATATAAGGCTACTTTATTGGTTAATATACATTAAGTTGTGCCATATTAATGATCAATTCAATTATGCTTGATACATACTAACTGTCATTATATTAAATTCCATTGTTCAGCAAAATTTAAACTTGAATATATAAGCAAATCGTTATATGCTAATGTAGGTATTAAAAGGGTGGTGTCGATTTTTGTTGAAAACTGAAATGGCATTAGATAAAGCAGCTTTAATTTTAAAATTACTAGGTGATCAGACGCGCTTGACGATAATGAAGATACTCGATCAGCATGCTTGCTGTGTATGTGAATTTGTTGAGATATTTCAGATGAGCCAGCCAGCGATTAGTCAACATCTACGTAAACTAAAAGATTTGGGGTTAGTTCAAGAAGAACGAAAAGGGCAGTGGATCTTTTACTCCGTAAATAAAAATAACGAAGACTATCCATTTTTACAACAGCTGCTTGAACAACTTCCTAGTCAGGGATTTAGAATAACAGAATTAGAAGAAAATGGTACACGGATTTCTTGTTGTTAATTGGAGGAAAAATTTTGTCATTATCACTTATATTAGCTATATCAATTTTCTTGGTAACACTTATTTTAGTTATATGGCAGCCAAAAGGATTATCAATCGGCTGGTCTGCAATTGGCGGAGCTATACTCGCATTATTAGTTGGTGTGGTAGATTCTAGTGATGTTATGGAAGTAATCGGAATAACCTGGAATGCGACCCTCTCTTTTGTAGCGATTATTCTAATTTCCTTGATCCTAGATGAAATTGGTTTATTCGAATGGGCATCTTTACATATGGCGAGAGTTGCAAAAGGTAATGGGGTAAAAATGTTCGTCTTTATTAGTATTTTAGGTGCAATTGTTGCTGCACTATTTGCAAATGATGGAGCAGCATTAATCCTTACACCGATTGTTCTTGCAATGGTTCGCAATCTGGATTTTTCGGAGAAGATGATCTTTCCTTTTATTATGGCGAGCGGATTTATTGCCGATACTACTTCACTTCCATTTGTAGTAAGTAATCTAGTAAATATTGTATCAGCTGACTTCTTTGATATAGGATTTGTTGAATATGCTTCTAGAATGATTATTCCAAACCTATTTTCATTAATCGTAACGATAATCGTGTTATACCTTTATTTCCGGAAGAGTATACCAAAAAAATACCACTTATCAAAGTTAAAGGAACCACGGTTAGCAATTCGAGACCCTAAAATGTTCCGTTTGTCCTGGTATATTCTTGTAATATTAGTGATAGGTTATTTTTCCAGTGAATTCACTAAAATCCCAGTCTCTTTTGTAGCCGGGATAATTGCAATTTTCTTTTTAATCATGGCAAGACGTAGTAATGCTGTCAATACAATGGCGGTTTTAAAAGGAGCACCATGGAATATTGTCTTCTTTTCTATCGGTATGTATGTAGTTGTATATGGGTTAGGGCAAGCAGGACTTACTGCTTTGCTCGCAACGGTTATTGAAGCCGCAGCGGAACAAGGGTTATTTATCGCTACAATGGCAATGGGCTTTCTGGCTGCTATCTTATCGTCATTGATGAACAATATGCCAACGGTGATGATTGATGCCCTTGCTATTGCTGAAACCAATACAACTGGATTAATTCGTGAAGCATTAATTTATAGTAATGTTATTGGTGCTGATCTAGGTCCAAAAATTACACCAATCGGCTCATTAGCAACCTTAGCATGGCTCCATGTATTGTCCACAAAGGGTGTAAGAATTTCATGGGGCACTTATTTCAAAACAGGAATTGTATTAACGATTCCAATTCTATTTATTACGTTATTAGGATTATACCTAACATTAATTATTTTTTAAGGAGATGGACTTATGGCTAAAAAAACAATTTATTTCTTATGCACGGGCAATTCCTGCAGAAGTCAAATGGCAGAAGGCTGGGCAAAAAAATATCTCGGTGAGGAATGGGAAGTGAAAAGTGCGGGAATTGAAGCGCATGGATTGAACCCTAAAGCTGTAAAGGCTATGAACGAGATTGGGCTTGATATCTCGAAACAAAAATCTGAGATGATTGATACAGAGTTCTTAAATAATGCTACGATGGCTGTTACGCTCTGCGGGGATGCAGCTGATCGTTGCCCTATGACACCACCACATGTCAGACGAGAACATTGGGGCTTCGATGATCCGGCAAAAGCAGTTGGAACAGATGAGGAAGTATGGCAAGTATTTCAGCGCGTTCGTGATGAAATTGGTGAGCGAATTAAGGCATTCGCTGTTAATGAAAAGTCTGGTAGTGAGAGTTAAACTAGATTAATTTGGTTCGGCTAGTTTTGTCAAACAGAGGAGGTGATGTCATCCTCCTCTGTTTTTGTTGTATAATTTCAGCAATATTCCCCATGTTTTCTGATTCAAATTTTTATTGTTTACTTGCTACTACAATAATCAATCAGTTCTTTCTTCTAGTTTGCGTAAACGAAAAAATCCGAATAAAATAAAAAAAGGGATTTAAAAGGGGAGTTGGATGCTCGATACAAATCCAGATCATTTTATTTTGAAATCATACTTTGCAACAATTCACTGTGAACCGAACTGGAGATGGAGAAAACGTGATAGGCCGATGCCAAATTATGATCTATTTTATGTCTGGAATGGTGAAGGGACAGTGTTTTTAAACGGAAATCAATATAATGTAGAAAAAGGTCATTGCTTTATATTCAAACCAGGTGATGTAATAACTGCAACACATAATCCCCAAAACCCACTTATCTTAACGTATATTCATTTTGATGTACCTGAAACGCCACGTTTGATCCCATCAGCACACCGAACCATTCAAAATACGATAAACTTCGAATCATTATTAACACAATATGTACGGTTATTATTGGTCAATACATTTGGGGCAGAAATAGAGGCAAAGCTGATTTTGAAGCAATTGATGATCCATTTATTAAGAGAGGATCAAGAATACGAAGTGCAAGGGAATGATACGAGTAATCGGTTATTAGAAACGATCCGAGAAATTTAAAGAAATTATCGGTCAAACGGTGAAGACCTATATTGTTCATACTAGGAAAAAACGGGCAGAACACTTATTGCATTTTACAGGTATGACAGTTACAGAAGCGGCACACGCCTTAGGTTATAATGATTTACATTTTTTTAGCAGGCAATTTAAAAAATACACAGGAAAAAATCCATCAGAAGTACGGTAATCAAATTCATATCCATATTTGAGCGTATATAAAAGACGTTTTCTTACGTTTTTTATATACTCTTTTTTTTGCTAGATAAAAATTTCTTCCTACATAAAAGCAACTAAAGCTGTGACCAGAAGATTCGTGTCAAACAATTTTTCAAGTATATGGATAAAAGTGAAAATATTTATCGCTGACCTGTGCGGAAGGGAGCGATTACTTTTTAAATTAAGCTTGTAAACCGTTACATTATTATGAAAAATTCCGGTAAATATATTAAAATAATCATTGACTGATAATTAAGAATCGACTATCATATAATGAAAACGATTACAAAAATGAATGAGAGTAGAAGGTAGGACGAAGAAATGGCTAACATACAACAGGTTGCTGAAGAAGCGGGGGTTTCTGTAGCTACTGTTTCCAGGGTACTTAATAAGCAAAAGAATGTAACAGAAAAAACGAAAGCACTAGTTGAGGAGGCGATCAAAAAATTAAACTATGAACCTAATATGTTAGGAAGGAATTTACGAAACTCGGAAACTCGCTTGCTCCTAATTATTATCCCTAATATCTCCAATCCATTTTATTTAGAAATCATAAAAGGTATAGAAAGTACCGTAATCAGCCAAAAGTATCATATTCTTCTTTGTGAAACAGACTCCAATCCTGATCGGGAAAATATTTACTTTGACTTAGTAAAAAATAGAATGGCAGATGGAATAATTTCCATGGATCCAGCTATAAATGGAGAGAGTCTCGTTAATTTATCACAAAAGTATGCTATCATTCAATGCAGTGAATATATCATTGGCAGTGATATTCCATATGTGACGATTGATAATGAAGAGGCAGCATACCGTGCTGTTAAGCATTTAATAAAAATCGGGCATAAAAGAATTGCCCTAATGAATTCTGATGAAAGGTTTCTTTATGCGCGCCAACGTAAATTAGGCTATCAAAGGGCACTAGAGGAAAATGGCATTGCAATTAATGATAATTATATTTTCCAGACTAACAGGCTGGGTTTTGAATATGGACAGCAAATAATGAAAAAAATCTTGAATCTGCCAGATCGTCCAACTGCAGTATTTGCTGTTTCTGATCTGCTTGCGATTGGTGCACTAAAGGAAGTAAACAGCAAAGGATTGCATATACCGAATGATATAGCAATTGTTGGCTTTGATAAGATTGACTTTTCGAATATGACCCATCCAGCATTAACAACAATAGCGCAGCCAATGTACAAAATGGGAGTAATTGCAGCAAATATGTTAATCAACAAAATAAAAGGGGAGAAGGTTGAGAGCATGATACTAGATCATGAGCTTGTGATTCGTGGTTCAACCTCTGGGTAGGGATATAGTATGTATTTAGTTATTCGCTGAACCCAAAATGGTATCGATTACATTTTTAGGAACAGCTTCATTATAAAATACGAGGGGGTAATGTTAGTGAAAAAGAGATTGTCAGTCTTAGTCGCAGTACTCATGATGCTTGTACTCGCAGCGTGCGGTGGGGAAGACAGTGAGGAAACTAGTGGAGGAGAAGAAGATTTAACGATTGGTATTTCACTGCCATCTGCAACACATGGATGGATGGGTGCATTAATTGATAACGCGGAGGAGCAGGCTAAGGAAATAAAAGAGAGTGATGGAATTGATTATGTAATTACAAATGCAGCCGATCCTAACACACAGGCAAATGATGTGGATGATTTGATTGCCCAAGAGGTAGATGCAATTGTTTTATTACCGATTGAATCAGCCGCACTTTCTCCGGTAGGACAGAAAATAAAGGATGCAGGTATTCCACTAGTAGTGGTTGACCGGGAATTAGAAAACGATGCGGCCACGGTCGTTGTTAAGGGAGACAATGAAGGAATTGGTGTTAATGCTGGGAAATACTTTGTAGAAAAGTTAAACGGGAAAGGGAAGGTGGTAGAAATTACCGGACCGCCAAATTCTGTAACCGAACAACGTGGGGCAGGGTTTAAAGAGGCAATTGGCAGTGAATCAGGAATGGAAATCGTTGCTTCTCAAAGTGGAGATTTCTCAACGGAAACATCATTGGAAGTGATGCAAAACATTTTGCAAGCACAGCCAGAAATCGATGCTGTATTTACACAGGATGACGGAATGGCACTTGGGGTAATTCAAGCAATTAAAGAAGCGGGTCGAGATGATATTCAATTTGTAACTGGTGCAGGCGGAGGGAAAGAAGTTTTTGAAAGTATTCGGGATGATGGATTGGTATCGGCTACTTTCCTATATTCTCCTACAATGGTAAGAGAAGGCGTAAAGATTGCAGCACAATTAGCAAAGGGTGAAGAGCCGTCAGAAACCAATGTTATTTTAGAAGCTACTGAAGTTACAAAAGACAATGTAGAAGAGTATTATGACCCTGATTCTAAATTTTAATTGGTAGTTAAGAAAGTATAAAAACTTTCTTACTACATAAGTGCAACCAAGGCTGTCACCCAAAGGCTTGGTGACAACCAAGTTTTCTGAAAATTAGAGGAAATGCAATACAGCTTGTATGATATTGTATTTCCTCTTTTCCTATAAGAGGTGAGGTTGTGATGGCATTGAAATCTTTCATTAATATGAACAATATTGAAAAGGCATTTAATGGAATTCCCGTCTTAAAAGGAGTTTCATTCGAGGTAGAGAAAGGGCAAATCCATGCACTTTTAGGTGAAAATGGAGCTGGGAAATCTACGCTTATGAATATTTTAGGTGGCGTAATTGAACCAGATAGCGGGACAATTGAAGTAAATGGGGATGAGGTCAGGATTGCGGATACGAGATCGTCTCAAAGTCATGGTATTAGCTTTATTCATCAGGAATTGAACATGGTAACAGATTTGCGAGTTTATGAAAATATGTTTCTCGGATCAGAATTAAGAAATAAACTAGGCTTCTTAAATGTTGAGGAAATGTGTACGCAAACTAATAATATTCTAGCTAAATTAGGCGTTGAGATTAATCCGAAGAAATATGTTCGTGATTTAGATACCTCCTATAAGCAGTTAATTGAAATATCCAAGGCGCTTTTACATAATTCCAAGCTGATTATTATGGATGAGCCAACATCTTCATTGGCAGAGCATGAGGTAAAGCGCCTATTTGATTTAATGAGAAATCTTAAACAATCAGGAGTTTCCATTATTTATATTTCCCATAAATTGAAGGAAATTAAAGCGGTTTGTGATTACTATACGGTTCTTCGTGATGGAAACGTAGTTGGCAGTGGAGAGGTTGAAAACGAAGAATTGGATAATATTACGAAGCTTATGGTTGGTAAATCTATTTCCGAAGAGCGATTTAGTCAAGATTCAGAGCTTGGCCCTGTTGCATTAGAAGTGACGAATTTAACGAGTGAAGGTCTATTTAAAGCAATTGATTTTACTGTTCATAAAGGCGAGATTATTGGATTTATTGGATTAGCCGGGGATGGCAGGACGGAGCTATTCGAGAGTATATTCGGCTATCGGAAGAGATATTCTGGAGAAATAAAAGTGAATGGACAGACTATCAAAATTGGCCATCCTAATCAAGCACTGCAAGCAGGGATTGGATTTGTCCCCAAGGATCGAAAGGAGAACGCAATAATAAAAGACTTAAGTGTCATCCACAACATGAGTCTCTCCTCCTTAGGTCATTTTGAAAAATTGGGAATACTTCAAGAAAATAAGGAGCTTAGTACTTTTCAATATTACAAAGAAAAATTGAACATCAAGGTATATAATCCTCGTATTTCGATTGATAAACTAAGTGGGGGAAATCAGCAAAAAGTAATTATTGCGAAATGGCTAGAAGTGAATTCTGATATTATTATTTTTGATAATCCGACACAAGGTATTGATGTTGGTGCAAAACGGGAAATCTACGAACATATTATTTCATTAGCGGAACAAGGAAAAGCCGTGATCATTCTGTCTTCCGAAGCGCCTGAAGTATTAAAGGTATGCAATACGATTCATGTCATGTACCAAGGTGAAATAACTGCTAGATTGAAGGGTGATGAAACATCAGAGGATGAAATAATGCGATATGCAACTGGTTCAAAAAGGGAGGTTAATCAAATTGCCGAATACACAAGTTAAGACACCAATCGAAGGAAAAAAGACCGTAAAAGTTAAGAACGGTCTGAACTGGCTATGGTCTGAATACAGCGTAATAATCGCTTTCTTACTTATCTTTATTCTCGCATCCTTTATGAGCCCTAGATTCTTAGATCTAAATAATCAACTAAATATTTTTATGCAGGTTTCGATTATCGGTATCGTTTCTTTAGGAATGACAATCGTAATGCTTTCAGGTGGGATTGACCTGTCTGTTGGATCTGTGCTCGCATTAGTTGGTGTCATGACAGTGATTGCTCTGAATGCGTCTGGTAATATATTGGTGGCAATTTTAACTGCATTCGTTGTTGGTTCGCTAGCGGGATTTCTGAACGGATTAATGATTGCCAAAGGAAAAATAGCCTCGTTTATCGCTACTCTAGGAATGATGGCTGCAGCAAGATCGATCGCTTTATATATTGCTGATGGGGGCAGTATTTCTGGAGAGGTTTCAGGATTTACTGCAATTGCAAATAGTGATATATGGATCATTGATTACCCGATTATTATTTTCCTTGCGATGACTGCTCTTGTATATTTATTAATGCAGAAAACCCGATTTGGCCGCTATGTCTATGCAATTGGCAGCAATGAGAAAGCGGCACTTCTATCTGCGATTCGGGTTGACCGTGTAAAAGTTGGAGTTTACACTTTAGCAGGTTTACTAGTTAGTATCGCCGCGATAATCGAAACTTCACGTCTTAATTCTATCTCATCCTCCAGCTCTGGATCAGCTTATGAACTAGATGCAATTGCTGCGGTTATTATTGGAGGAACAAGAATGACGGGTGGGCGAGGAAAAATTATCGGCACTTTCTTCGGTGTTCTTATTCTAGGAATCTTAAATAATATGATGAATCTAATGAATGTATCACCACATCTGCAAGGCTTTGTAAAAGGTTTGATTATTATTATCGCCGTAGTATTTCAAAAGAGGGATTAGGAAAGGATGGTTTGGCTATGAAAGTAGGGATTATTGGATGCGGTTCAATAGCTAAACACCGCCATGCACCAGAATATTTAGCAAATCCATATGTGAGTGGGATTGTGTTTTACGATAGAAATGTAGAGAGAGCGATGGACTTAGCAGCAAAGTTTGAGGGGACAGTTGCAACCACAATGGATGAATTACTTGATAATCCAGCTATTCAAATAATTAGTGATTGTTCCTCCAATGAATCCCACCATATCTTCACCACGAAGGCACTACAAAAAGGAAAGCATGTTTTATGTGAGAAACCAATTGCTTTGACAATTGAACATGCAGAGATGATGATTGAAGCACAAAAGAAGTCTGGAAAGAAATTAATGGTTGATTTCAATCAACGATTTACTCGTGCCCATAAGAAGGCAAAGGAAATCATTCTGAATAAAGATCTTGGGGATGTGCTAACCTTTCGAACGACTTTTGGACACAAAGGTCCAGAGCATTGGGGAGTGAATAAATCAAATACTACTTGGTTTTTTAGAAAAGATCGCTCAGGCTTTGGCGTTGCAGGTGATTTAGGATTGCATAAATTAGATTTACTCCACTATTTACTAGAGGATGAAATCGTGCAGGTTAGTGCATTTCAAGCAACACTGGATAAGGTAGATGAGGCTGGCAACCCGATTGATGTTGGGGACAATCTAGTTTGTAGTTTAAAAACGAAGCGGGGACGAATTGGAACGGCTTCTTTCTCATGGACCTATTACGGGGAGGAAGACAATAGTACGATTATCTATTGTCAAAATGGTATCCTTAAAATCTATCATAATCCAGAATACCAGTTAGAATTAATAACAAAAGATGGAGAAAAGCTGAATTATCAGCTGGAATCCATCCAGACCAACGATCATCAAACGAATTCAGGAGTAATTGATGAATTTGTAGATTGTGTCCGCCTTGATAGAGAACCGATTATCACTGGGAAAGATGCATTATCTTCTTTGAAGGTTGTGTTGGCTTTGCTTGAAGCAGCGGAAACGAATCGGGTTGTGTTAGTGGTTTAGTGAGCATTTTATCAGCATATTAGTTGAAAGACGGGTAATTGTCTGCAACGTGAATATTTTCACTAGATTACAATTAAATTAGTATGGAGTACACCGACATTACTAATACAAATCTATTTCTTAGTATACGGTTCGAACATTATATGCTATTATACAAAGGGATTTGGAATAAAGTGTGCATATAAAATAATCGAGCAGTATTCGGTATGTTGTAGGGGGAAATAAATTGGTAGCGGCAACAATTATTAAAGTACTAAATAATAATGTCGTGATGGCCAACCATCAAGAGGATGGGGAAGTCATTGTAATTGGTAATGGTATTGGATTCAATCGAAAAAAGGATGAACAGCTATCTATTGATGAGGCGGATAAAGTATTCGTTGTCAAAAGTGAAAAGGAACAAGAACAGTATAAAAAACTAATTCCAAATATGGATGAAGACCTTCAAAGTGTGATTATTGAAGCAATTGAACATATAAGTAATCGTGTTTCCGGAAGTTTAAATGAACATATTCATATTGGATTGACCGATCATTTATTATTCGCATTGGAAAGGGTTCGGAATGGGTTTACGATAAATAATCCATTTTTAATTGAAACTGTCACACTTTATCCATATGAGCAGGAATTGGCAAAAGAAGTTGTCGAATTAATTGGCAAAAAAACGGGTATTTTTCTACCAGAAGGGGAAGTAGGTTTTATTACGCTTCATATTCATAGTGCATTAATGAATAAAGATCTCGGTGAAGTAAATAAACACTCACAGCTTGTCACGCATTTAATTCATGTAATCGAAGAAGGACTTAGTCTCACGCTTGATAAAGAAAGCCTAGATTATATGCGGCTTGTTCGGCATTTACGGTTTACAATTGAGCGCGTTGTTCAAGGAGAAAAGGTGAAAGAACCTGAAAAAATCGGAAATTTGTTGAAACATGAATACCCTTTATGTTATAATTTGTCATGGAAGCTGATTAAGATTATGCAGCAGTACTTGAAGAAGCCTGTATATGAAGCGGAAACGGTTTATCTTACAATGCATCTTCAGCGCTTACAAAAGAATAAATAGCAATTATATCTTTACGTGTTACTGATACGATCAGGCATAAGTAAGGAAGGATATTGAATGGTGTGAATATGGGATTGCTCCCATATCCCTTTTCAGTTCTTTTCTTTGCTTATGCCTGTTTTTATTTGGTCTTTTGTTAATGAACCTTGGTCAGCTAATATACTTAGAGGAGGTTCTTCACGATGTGGAAGAAATTTTTTGGGGTTTTACAAAAATTAGGTAAAGCATTAATGCTTCCTGTCGCGATGTTGCCCGCAGCTGGTTTACTGTTAGGATTAGGAAATGCTGCACAACAAGATGTTATGCTTGATCTTCTGCCATTTCTTGAAGCAGATTGGCTTCAATTAGTTGCTCGAGTAATGGAAGATGCAGGGAATATTATCTTTAGTAACTTGGCACTCATCTTTGCAGTTGGGGTTGCGATTGGACTAGCAGGTGATGGTGCAGCTGCACTTGCTGCACTGGTTGGTTACTTAGTAATGAATCAAGTGATGGGTTCATGGTTAGAGCTTTCAGCAGATACTGTTGCATCTGATCCTGGATATGCGAGTGTGTTAGGGATACCTACCCTACAAACAGGAGTATTCGGTGGGATTATTATCGGGTTGATCGCAGCTTACGCGTATAATCGTTTCCATGATATTGAAATGCCATCCTTTTTAGGATTCTTTGCAGGAAAGCGTTTTGTACCAATTGCGACAGCAGCTTTCGCATTTATTGCGGGTCTTTTAATGTTAATTATTTGGCCGCCAGTTCAAGATGCAATGAACGCTGCATCTCTTTGGCTAATTGAAGAGGGAACTTATTTTGCAGTATTCTTCTTCGGGTTTATTAAACGTTTATTAATTCCATTTGGTTTGCATCACATATTCCATGCGCCATTCTGGTATGAATTTGGTGCTTATACAACAGCAGCAGGTGAGCTTGTTCGTGGTGATATGACCATTTTCTTCGCGCAGCTTAGAGATGGTGTAGAAATAACAGCTGGTAACTTCATGGCCGGTGAATTTCCAATCATGATGTTTGGGCTTCCAGCGGCAGCACTGGCAATGTATCACACTGCACGACCTGAAAGGAAGAAATTGGTTGCAGGTTTACTTGGTTCAGGTGCGTTAACATCCTTCTTAACAGGGATTACCGAACCACTTGAATTCTCATTTATGTTCGTTTCACCAATTTTATTCTTTATTCATGCGGTACTTGATGGATTATCTTTTGTACTCATGACATTCCTGAGCGTTAATATTGGCTACACATTCTCAGGTGGTGGAATTGACTTCCTGCTATTTGGAATATTACCAGGTCAAGAACCTTGGTGGCTTGCGATTATTGCAGGACTTGTTTTTGCAGTCATTTACTACGTTATTTTCCGTTTCATGATTCAGAAGTTCAATTTAATGACACCTGGTCGTGAAACAACTGCAGATGACGAGGATAATGAAGGTGCAGTTGTTGATCAAAATAGCTTACCAGCGCAAGTGTTAGAAGCGATGGGTGGACAAGAAAATATTGCACATTTAGATGCATGTATTACAAGACTTCGTGTCTCTGTTAACAGTCAAAGTAATGTGGATAAAGCACGTCTGAAAAAGTTGGGTGCTTCTGGAGTACTAGAAGTTGGAGATAACATTCAAGCTATCTTTGGACCACGTTCAGAAATTATTAAGAGTCAAATGAAAGACATTATGGCAGGTAAAACACCACGTAAAGCAGATAAGAAATTAGAAAAAGCAGAGAAGCCTATTAAAGCTTCTGCAGGGGAAGAAGTATTTGTTTCTCCAATTACAGGAGAAATCAAATCAATCAGTGAAGTTCCAGATCCTGTATTCTCCGGCAAAATGATGGGTGATGGTTTTGCGATTGTACCAACTCATGGCACAATTGTATCGCCAGTGGATGGAAAAATTGTAAATCTATTCCCAACAAAACACGCAATTGGGATTGAATCGGATGCAGGAAGAGAAATATTGATTCACGTAGGAATTGATACGGTTAAATTAGAAGGTAAAGGCTTTGAAGCACTTGTTGCGCAAGGTGACAGGGTAGTAAAAGGTCAACCATTATTAAATGTTGATTTAGACTATGTGAAAGAACATGCACCATCAATCATGACACCAATTGTCTTTACGAACTTGCAAGAAGGTGAAGCGGTCAACCTAACAAAACAAGGCACCGTAGAAATTGGCGATGAAGCTATTATCAAGATTCAATAATAATTTCCCGTTATGCTTTTGAAGCATAACGGGTTTTTAGTAGTTAAGAAAGTATAAAATATTTCTTACTACTAAGTGGGGCCTACAGGGTGTAGGTCAGTTCGGTGTTGCGACAAATGTCTTCGATGGGACGAGTAATCGGAGTCCCAAAGGTCTTCGGTGGGGCGAGTAATCGCAGTCCCAAATGTCTTCGATGGGACGAGTAATCGCAGTCCCAGGACGTCCTAGTTTTTAACCGAACTTCCACTAAGGGTGTCACCGAAAGGCTTTGTGACAAGTCTTCTAATATTGCTTAAAGAAGGATTACATATATTTACATTATGTATTATATATGCAATAATTTTCAGTAAATAGAGACATCATCTTTCTGTTTATATTATACAGGGGGTATTCATATGGTAAAAACGAGATGGCAATCACCAGAACAACTAAGAGATCTATTAAATGAATTGGTGAGCTGGAAAAGCATGACATTATCAGAGGGGGAGCGAGAGTTTCCAGTAAAGCTGCAAGCAAAATTACAGGATTTAGCTTATTTTCAGCAGTTTCCGAATCAATTAGAACTTCATGATGCGGACCAGCGGAGAAAGTTTCTGACAGCATTATACAGTCATCCTGACGCAACAAAAACGATTTGTTTAATGAGCCATTTTGATACCGTGAACACAGAGGAATATGGTGATTACGAACCGTTAGCAACCCAACCAGAGGAATTGACAAAAGTCTGGAAGGATAATCAAGATCAATTTGCGGAAGAGGTCCGAAACGATCTGCAATCCGGAGAGTATTTATTTGGCCGTGGGACAATGGATATGAAGATGGGATTAGTTTTACATATGCGCTTGATTGAAAAAGCAAGTGTGGAAAAGTGGCCTATCAATCTCGTATTATTAACAGTACCAGATGAAGAGGTTAACTCTGCTGGCATGCGGGCGGCTGTTCCAATTCTACTAGAATTACAAGCTAAGTATCTGTTATCTTATACATTATTTTTAAATAGTGAGCCCGTTTTTACTCAGACGCCTAAAGATCATGCCCACTATCTCTATACTGGAACGATTGGCAAGCTCCTTGCTGCGGCGCTTTTTTATGGGAAAGAAACTCATGCTGGAGAGCCGCTGAGTGGATTAACCTCACCGTTTATGGCATCATACTTAACGAGAGAGATGGAATGGAACGATGCTTTTCAAGAAACGGTATTGGGAGAGACTACACCATTACCATTAACATTGCAGCAAACTGATCTGAGGCTGGAATATTCGACACAGACTCCATATCGCTCATCCGCACTATATAACATCTTTACATTTAAGCGTAGTGCAGCAGATATATTTAATATTTATGAAAGCGTTGCCGTAAAAGCAGTTCAGAAATGTAATGAAGATTATCAGCGTAATTGTGAGAAAAATCAAGTTGAACCGATTGGGGAAGTAAAGGTAATCCGTTATAAAACATTATTAGATTATGCAACTTCCAAGCTGGGAAAGCCGTTAATCGAAGAAATAAAAGCGGATATAGCGTATCAGGATGGATGGGATGATCGAGAGAAATCACTGCGAATTGCAGACAAGCTCATGATTTATTGTCAGGAGCTGGCGCCTGCAATCATCATTTTATTTGCACCACCATATTATCCAGCAGTAAACTCAACTGGAAATACACTCATTGAAGCATGTACCGATTTTGTAAAGCAAAGAGCGCTGGAGAAATTTAATCTGTCAATGGATCGCATTCATTATTTTAATGGACTATGTGACCTTAGCTATGTTAATTATCAAGGAACAACCGCTGGATGGACAACCTTTGAAGAGAATACACCTGTTTGGGGCGATAGTTATTCGATTCCCTTTGCTGAAATGCAGCAACTGGATGCGCCAGTCTTAAATATTGGTCCATTTGGCAAGGATGCACATAAGCGAACCGAGCGACTTCATATTAAAAATGCATTTGAAACGATACCTGCTATTTTAGATGAGATGACTCAAATGATTTGGCGGAAATAATTAAAGCTGGCATTCCTCATAGAAAACGTGTCTGTCGCCGAGCCTTTTGTGACAGACTTAGTTGCACTTATGTAGTGAGAAAGCTTGTATGCTTTCTCATCTGCCAAAAATGAGAGGTGCCAGCTTTATATATAAATGTTAATACAAGTTGTCAAGTTCTTGTAATTCCTTCTCAACGACTGCTTTTATTTTGGAAATGCAGTCGTCAATGGTTTTACCAAATACACGTTGGCCATTTACCATGGCATATGGCCCCATACTGCACATTCCACAAAAATTCATGCAATCATAACTCATGACAGCAATATCCGGACGATCAAAGATTTTCTCAAGCTTCATTGCTGAAAGTAAATTATAATCACATACTTCGATTATTATACCCATATAAAACACGCTTTCTTATCAATATACGTCTAGCTTACATGAAGTTGATACTTAAAACAAGAATCTTAACTCGAAGTAATGAGTAGTTACTAAGTTGCCACTTATGGTCACATTAACTGCCACTCTTTGCTGGCCTGATGGTATATTTTTTGAATTTCTTCACTTTTTACTGGCTTACTAAAATAGTATCCCTGTCCTTCATGGCACTTTTGAAGTTTTAAATAGTCAAGCTGCTGTTTATTCTCGATGCCTTCTGCAATGACGCGAAATCGTAAGTTTTTCCCCATATTAATAATTGTGTTGACGATAATTTCGCCGTCTGCATCTAAATTATCGATAAATGATTTATCGATTTTTAAGGTGTCAATTGGCAGTTGTTTTAAGTAGCTCAATGATGAATAACCCGTGCCGAAGTCGTCAATTGAAACTTTTACACCTAGTCCTTGTAATGCTTCTAATGTTTTTGCAGAATCTTTTATTTCCAGGATGGTTCCTTCGGTAATTTCTAATTCTAAATAGGATGCATCTAATTGTGTCTCGTTTAGGATTTCCTTTAAATCATCGATAAAACTAGTTTCTTTAAATTGGATAGGGGAGACGTTGACCGATATCTTTTGTAATAGTGTTCCATTTTCTTGCCATAGCTTCATTTGATTGCAGACTGTCCATAATATCCATTTCCCAATCGTGACAATGTCACCTGTTTTTTCTAAAATCGGAATAAATTCTCCAGGAGAAACAATGCCTAACGCTTGATTTGACCAACGTAACAATGATTCCACACCAACGATCTGATTATTCTTTAAATTTATTAATGGTTGGTATTCAATGTGAAATTCATTTTTTTTTAACGCATCTTTAATTTCTAGTTCGATATTAAACAGCCGATCCATTTTTATCTTTTGTTCAGGTGTACTGATGCAATAATCATTTCCGCCTTGATCTTTTGCAAGCAGCATAGCTGTATCTGCTTTTTTTATTAAGGATTCGATGAAGCTAGTAGAATCAAGCATGTCTGCAGTATTCGTTTCTCTTGAAATACCGATACTAATATGAATGGCAAGCTGTTTATCTAACAGCTGAATTGGCAAGCTAACCTGCTGTAATATTTTTTGTGCTAAATCAATGATCACTTCATTGGGATGATTATTATTCAAAATGATGATGAATTCATCGCCACCTTGCCTGATAATTAAATCTGTTTCAGCAAGGCATTGCGTTAATCGTTTGGCAATTTCCTGCAAAACAAAATCACCGCTTGCATGACCAAAGTTATCATTAATATATCTAAACCGATCAAGATCTAAAAAAAGCACGGTTGTTATTTCGTTTACTTTTTTTTCATGCTCCGCAATCCATCTGTGTAAATGATTACGATTAGGTAATTGGGTTAATGTATCATAGTATGCTATTGATTCTATATAAGTCTCGTGTTGCTTCCGAGTTGTAATGTCATGCAGGATTGCGATGTATTGGTACGGACTGCCATTGTCGTTTAGAAATGGGACCATTGTTGTATCTACCCAATAACTGCTTCCATCCTTTGCAATACCTTTTATTTCTCCATGCCATACATTTCCTTTTCGGAGTACTTCCTCCATTTCATTAGAAAATACAGCTACGAAGTGGTGATTTCGACCAATTAATTCTTCGCGATCATACTTTGAGATTTCACAAAATTTATCGTTTACCGATTCAATAATGCCATTTTCATCTGTTGTTAAGACGATTGATGATACATTTAATGCATATTCCGTATTCTTTAGTTGCTGCTCTATCTTGTTAGATCTTGTTGTATCATTCATCTGATTTACCTCTCTCTTCGTCAACAGCTTATCTAGTCTTATTTTACTAGAATACTTTCTTCTAGTCTATGGTCTATTAAGAAAGTACAGGTCTTTTTTGTTCTGTCGGATGAAATTTTAAACAGAGGGTGCTATGCGTAATGTCCACCAATTTTCTTACTTCGATCCAGTGTAACTCCAGCATCTGTGTAGCTAGAAGCACGTAGTATTGCTGTAGTGCCAAAACGATCGCGAATCGAATCCATGACATAGCCAATATCTGTTTTTTTCGCTCGATCCTCGAATAGATCTAATTGTATGTCTCCTTTTTCAAAAAGATTATCTAAGGTTACATAGACATGTCGTATCATACTTTTTCCATCATAAAATTCGTTAAATAATTGCATGCAAACATGATAGACATCCATCGTCACATTGGTTGGAATGGCAATCGACCTTGAACGGGAAAATCCCCCGCCACCAGTTACTTTTGAATAGGAGATGCCAAGATGAATAGTCTTCCCAACCTTATCCGCTGTTCGTGTTCTGCGACAAACCTCTTCACAAAGGTCTAGAATACAAATCGGTACCTCTTCTTTGGAGTAATCACGTAGTAAGGCAATCCCGTGACCAAATCCCTTTTGTTCTGATTTTGTAAAATTACCAAAGACAGGGCTTAAATCAATTCCCCAAGCGTGCCAATACAATTGCTCGCCCATAATTCCGAAGCGTTTTTTAAGATGCTCTAAGCTATAGTTGGCGAGTTGACCGAGCGTGATGATGCCCATTCGATTTAAATTCTGTTTCATCCTGCTGCCAATTCCCCAGATCGCTTCTACAGGGAATGGCCAAAGTTTTTCTTCGACATCTTCATATTTGCATTCGGCGATCCCTTGCTTTTTTCCGTGCAGATCCATAACAACCTTTGCAAGAAATTTATTGTCACCGATTCCAATAGCAGCAGTAATCCCGAAGCTATTCAAAATATCCCGCTTGATTTTCGTTGCAATTTCCCAGCGATTACCGAAGAGCTTCTCTAATCCGTTTACTGTTACCCAAATTTCATCGACGGAATAGGGATGAATTGCTTCCTTTGGAGCATAGTTATTCATCAATCTCGTAATTTCTAATGAAACTCGCAAATAATCTGCCATATGAGCAGGCACAACATGGATTTCCGGGTCATCAGGTAATTCAAAAAAGCGGCTGACATTGCTAATGCCATATTTTTTCTTCAGAGCAGGAGAGGAAGCGAGAACAATACTTCCTGAACGATTTGGGTCTCCCACGACCGCAAGCATTGTTGTCATTGGATCAAGCCCTAATTTAACAGCTTCAATGCTTGCATAGAAGGAGCGCATATCAATACACAGCACATCATTACGTGGATAAATAGAATAATCCATATCATTCACCACCTATTGGAACGTTTGTTCTTATTATATGTAGTTATATAAAAAATATCAATGGAATTTTCTGCTAGATACCTAATGGCTATGTATGTTAAGTAAACCTATTGCCTATATTTTAATATAAAAATATAAATTAAATGTGAAGTGAATGCAAATATAGAATATTATTTTACATTAAATACCTACGTATTATGGTAAAGTGTAATGGAAAGTGTAAGGATTAATCATGCTATATAATAAAAATAGGTTAAGGAGTGACATAATTGGGATTAAACAAGAGTGAAAAAGTTGATCAGCTGATCGAAACATTGCCGGAAAACATTAAAGAAATAACCATCTGTCTACGTACGCTTATCTTTACAGCATCTGAAAATTTCACAGAGGAATTCAAGTGGGGAATGCCCTCGTATAATGAGAATGGAAATGTTTGTTACTTACAACCTTCTAAAAAACATGTAAATTTAGGATTTTACTTAGGGGCTAGGCTAAAGGACGAAGAAGCTCTGCTTGAAGGAACAGGAAAGCAGATGCGTCATATTCGAATCACGAAATTAGAAGAAATTCAAACTGAAAAATTTAAAGTATTAATTCAAGATGCCATCGCACTGAATGCTTGATCACTTAAATAATTCCTTAATTATATTATACAGCACTGAATCATACATATTAAGAAAATAGGGTGGAACAATATAGATTATCATGGATTTAAAGATAATGGAGGAGATAGCATGATACATGATAATCTGCAATCAAAATTACAACAAGCTAGCCGGTTAATCGATGAAGCTAAAGATAATGTCCGTCTGGCACAAGGAACAGACCCAGAATTGCTGCAGCAAGCAGAGCAGCAATTACAACAAGTTGAACAGAACTTGCAAGAAGCGCAAAACCAAGCAGGCAGGGAAGCTACGGATAATCCTCAATTTCAACAGGCATATGAGCAGCTGCATGATACACGCCAGCAAGTACAGGAAGCACAGCAAAATAACAATGAAGTATTATAAGCATACTAAACCCCATTTCGATAGTTGAAATGGGGTTTAGTATATGCATCATAGTTTGGCAGATAAGAAAGTAAACTTTCTCTATTGCATAAGTGCAACTAAAGCTATCGCTTAAGAGCTTGGCGACAGTTAAGTTATCTAAAAATCTGGAAAGCCCATAAAATAATAGCTTTTCCCTCATAGCTTGTAATATAATAGAGAATAATCTATATGACAGAGGAGTACAAATTGATGTCTAACGAAAAAAAATTGACCATGCAAGAAATAATTCAGCAGCAGCTTGAAAGAAAAAAACAAGCCCAGTCAGATCATAATAACCAAAATAAAAAGAATTTAGATAACACAACAAAGCGAATGCAAAGCCAACAAGCGAAAAAAGCGAGTACAACAAGAAGAAAGATGGGTAGCTAAGTTCTGTAAATATATACAATCAACTAAGCTAAAATAGCAATGCTGATTGCAGCTTGGAAAATATTTCTGGAGCGCTAAGAAAAGGATTACAGACTTTCCTAAGTGATATCTATCGCAACAAAAGCAATGAAAAGAACTAAAAGTAAAGCCCCCGATACCTGTTAATGGTCGGGGGCTTAACTTGTTTATTTAAAATCCCTTGGAGCTAGAGTATATAATATTCCTAATAAAAGGATTATTAACCGCGTCTACCGCCTCTGCCGCCTCGTTTTGATTCTGTACTGCGTTTGATGATAGATAAGTTTTCTTCACTTGACTTAAGGAATTTAGCCATTTTATCTTCAAAAGATTCCTTTGGCTTAAAGTTTCCTTTAGAACGGAAGTCATTGGAGCCTCTATTATCTCTTGGACGAGATGGACGTTTTGAATATCCTTCAGGCTTGTCGATAGCTTTTTTGATTGAAAGGGATATTTTTCCTTCTTTTTCACCAATTACTTTAACCTCAACTTCATCGCCTACTTTTAGATGATCATTTACATCTTTTACGTAGCTGTCTGCGACTTCACTGATATGAACAAGACCTGTTTTCCCTTCAGCTAACTCCACGAATGCTCCAAAGTTTGTAATACCTGTTACTTTACCTTTTACTTTATTACCAATTTCAATTGCCAAAAAAATTTTCCCCCTCATAAATGATAAAACCAACTTATTATAACAAATATATGCAGTAATATCAATTGATGGAATAGGGAATTTACTGGAATTTCAACATTATAATTTAAAGTTTTCTTAATAATTAGTGTTTTATTCTCGATTACTCTAATAATTAATTTAATAATTGTACTGCCAAATGTATAAACATAATAGAAGAACAAATAGATTGGGGGAGGAACTCGCCAATGTATGTTTCCGATAAAGTAAAGAATATGCCTGCATATATATTTTCCGAGCTCGATAGAAAAAAGCAGGTATTGAAGGAAAAAGGGATTGATGTAATTGATTTAGGAATCGGTGCACCAGACCTGCCAACACCGTCTTATATTAATGATGCTTTAGTAAGGGAAGCAAAGAATCCGGATAATCATCGTTATTCAAACTATAATGGCTGTATCGAATTTAGATTAGCTGTCGCCAATTTTTATAAGGAGAAGTATGATGTAGATTTAGACCCAGAAACAGAAATATTAGCGCTAATCGGATCGAAAGAGGGAATTGTCCATCTAATCCAGGCGGTAATTAATGAAGGTGATAAGGTGTTAATTCCAAATCCGGGTTATCCTGTCTACCGGATGGGAGTACATTTAGCTGCTGGTGAAAGTGTTGATTTGCTATTAGATAAGGAAAATGGCTATAAACCGCAATTTCATTTACTTACGGAATCGCAACTGCAGCACGCAAAATTATTGTTATTAAACTATCCGAGCAATCCAACTGCAGCAACAATAGAATTAGACACATTTGTTCAAACGATATCGTTTGCAAAGCAACATCACTTAATTGCTGCACATGATAGTGCATACAATCTTGTAACCTTCGATAATTATCAATCGCCGAGCATACTACAGGTACCGAACGCAAAGGAATATGCAGTGGAAATTGGCTCTTTATCAAAAAGCTTCAACATGACTGGCTGGAGAATTGGCTATATCGTTGGAAATAAAACAGTTATCCAATCGTTAGCAACATTGAAAAGCAATCTTGATTCCAGTCAGTTCCTGCCAATTCAAAAAGCTGCGGCAGTGGCACTTCGCAGTGATCTTCAATCAATAGTAGAAAATAATGCAATCATAAAAGCTAGAATGGAAAAGCTGTATGCTGCACTTGTATCAATGGGGATGCACTGTGAAAAACCTCGAGGAACAATCTTCCTATGGGCAAAAGTACCAGCTGGTTTTACATCCCTTTCATTTGTAAATAAATTAATGGATGAAGCAGGTGTGATTGTGACACCAGGCACTGCATTTGGCACAGTTGGAGAGGGGTATATTCGATTTTCCTTATCTGTAACAGAAGGGCGTATCGATGAGGTTATTAAACGATTAAGTCAGTTAGAATTCAGTAGGGAGATTTTATCATGAATCATATGACAGCTGCACAAGCGATTGTTGAAATGTTAAGAAGAGAGGGTATACGAGAGGTATTCTGTGTTCCAGGTGAAAGTTATTTGCCATTATTAGATGCGCTCTATGATGAACCGAGTATTACGGTTATTTCTGCAAGACATGAAGGTGGAGCAGCATTTATGGCAGAGGGCTATGCGAAAGCTAAGCTGATGCCGGGAATTGTTCTGGCAACAAGGGGAGTGGGGGCGAGTAATCTCTCTATTGCTGTCCATACAGCATTTCAGGATTCTACCCCAATGATTGTCTTTCTTGGTCAAGTAAACCAAAATTTTAAAGGGAGAGAAGGTTTTCAAGAAGTAGATTTAGTACAGTATTTCAAGCCAATTGCGAAATGGTCGGTAGAGATAACAAATCCACGGCGTGTTCCAGAAATAGTCGGACGTGCATTTCGAATTGCACAATCAGGCCGGCCGGGACCGGTAATTATCTCCCTGCCTGAAGATATTCTCCCAGTTAAAGCGGATATGCAGTTTGGACCGGTGACGGTGGTTCCAAGACCAGCACCTTCAGAGAGAGAAGTAGCCAGTGTGGAAGAATTATTATTCCGTGCAAGCAAGCCTATCATTATTGCTGGTGGTGGCGTAAAGCATGCAGCTGCAGAAGGAAGCTTACTAAGCTTTGCCGAAAAACATAGTCTACCAGTACTATCAGCGTTTAGAAGACATGATGTATTTCCAAATAATCACCGTTTATACATGGGGCATTTAGGGCTTGGTACACAGAAGGAAGTACTCGAAACGGTTCAGGATGCGGATTTGATTCTAGCATTAGGTACAAGACTATCGGAAATCACAACACAAGATTATTCGATCATAACGCCAGATAAAAAGTTAATCCATATAGATATCGATTTTGACACTATAGGAAAAGTATATGCACCAGACGTCGGCATTGTCGCGGATTTGAAAGAGGCACTCGCATGCTTTCAAGTGATCGAAGGAGATGGGAATTGGCAACCATGGACATTGGCGAGGCGTCGGGCATATGAATCTACAAGTAAATTAGTGATCACTGAAGATAATGTGATTAATAAATCAATCATAGCTATCCTTCGCGACACACTGCCAAAGAATGCATTACTAACGAATGATGCAGGAAATTTCGCTGGTTGGCTTCATTCTTTTTATCCATTCTGCGAAAAACATACGTATATTGGTCCAACATCCGGTGCAATGGGCTATGGAATGCCTGCAGCAATTGGGGCAAAGCTAGCATTTCCAAATAAAACAGTCATCTCTCTGTCGGGGGATGGGGGATTCATGATGACGATTCAAGAAATAGAAACTGCAGTGCGTTATCATATACCGATTATTTGCCTCGTATTTAACAATCAAATGTACGGAACGATTCGAATGTATCAAGAGATGCATTATCCCGGGAAAGTAATAGCAACGGATTTAGGAAAAGTATCGTTTAAGAATACGGCAATCGCAATGGGTGCAGAAGCACATCAAGTAGATACAGCAGCATCATTTGAAATTGCTTTTAATCAAGCATTGAAGCGACACAAAGTGACCGTTATCGAAATTCTGACAGAAAAAGAAGCCATTTCGGTTTCGACTACGATTTCAAAATTACGAGGAGAATGATCGGGAATTTTTAGCAACAATAACATGTTCTGCTATAAATTTAGGAAATAGCTGCTTGTTTCTAGATTATTTTCGTGAACCTAGATAGAATGAATAGTAGTCTAGTCGATAAGCACGAGGTGAAACATGAGAAACTTACGCAATAAAAATATAGTAATAACCGGTGCTTCTTCAGGTATCGGTGAGCAGGTTGCACTAAAAGTAGCACAATTGGGTGCAAGACCAATCTTAATGGCACGATCTGCAGAGAAGTTAAAGGAAATAGCAGAGCAAATAAATCAGCAAACAGAAGTAAATTGTCTTTATTATCAGCTTGATGTTAGTGACATGGAACAGGTTAAAGCAGTATTTGAAGAATTGTTTCAGGAAGTTGGCAGCATTGATATTCTACTAAATAATGCTGGGTTTGGAATCTTTGACACCTTTGAAGAGGCAAGCTTAGAAGATATTGAGAATATGTTTGCTGTCAATGTACTAGGCTTAATGGGATGTACAAAGGCAGTTCTTCCAGAGATGATGAAGAAAAGCAGTGGTCATATTATAAATGTCGCTTCGCAGGCAGGAAAATTGGCAACGCCTAAATCAAGTGGTTATGCAGCATCAAAACATGCAGTCTTAGGATTTACGAATAGTATCAGAATGGAGTTGAAAAAAACAGGTATCTCTGTGTCTGCAGTCAATCCAGGACCAATTGCAACGGATTTTTTTGAGCAGGCTGATAAATCAGGAAACTATGTGAAAAGTGTCCAGAAATTCATGCTTCATTCAGAAAAGGTTGCGGACTGTATTGTCCAGCTAATGATTCATCCGAAGCGAGAGTTAAATTTGCCATGGTGGATGAACCTTGGAAGTGTGCTTTATCTATTATTTCCGAGAATAGCGGATAAATTATTCGGTGGCGTATTAGATAAAAAATAATAAAAGCTGCTCTCTGTCAGCCCCAGCAAAAAAGTTGCTATTTCTCATAATTGTTGCTTCGTAGTGGATGTAACCTATAAACTACTCTAGTGTGATAAGTGTTCACAGGCCAGTCGCTCCGCAAATACACTACGCTTTTCGCGGGGGGCTGGTAAGCCTTCTTGTGCTTTAGCACTTCGAAGTGTCACCGATGCCCTTCCTCCCGCAGAAGTCTTCGTGTATTTTCTCCGCTAAAGTATGCTAGAAAATATAAATTATTAACTCTCCATAAAGATAGCAGTTCCCTCACAGATAGCTGTTTTATTGTAGAAGATAACAGAAGCATCCTTGATAAATATACCAACATGTTCTAACAACGATGCATTACTTTTACCTTTTTTCTTACGGGAATCAAACATAGTAAGGTGTTCGGATGGGAACATCATCATTGTAACTGCATTTTATAGCAATAAATGTTACGAAATATACAAGTAAAAAAGCGAAGGCAACCTCCTTTTAATGAAGGTTGCCTTCGCTTTCTTTATTCTGGCCTATTATTTTCTTGGATCAGTTACAAGTGCAGGTGTTGATCGCTTAATAAAGAAAGCGAGAATCAATGCAGCAATGACAATAAAGGTAGATACAAGGAAGGCAAAATTGATTCCGCCTAGCATTGATTCCAGTGCAATTTGCTGCTCGATTTCTGCTGTCAGTTGACCAGTAACCTTAGCAGTTAATTCAGATGCAAGGCTCTCTTCTCGAGTTGACATAATTGTAATTAACAGTGCAGTACCGATTGCGCCTGATACTTGGTTTAATGTGTTGTTCATGGCAGTTCCATGCGGATAATATTGTGGTGGTAATTGATTTAAACCATTAGTTGACACAGGCATCATAACCATTGACATACCGAACATTCTTGCAGCATGCAAGAACATCAAGGAAGTATAGCTCGTGTCAAACGATAAATGACTGAAAGAAAATGTAGTCACTGTTATTACAGTCAAACCTAAAATCGCTAATCCACGCCCACCGAACTTATCAAACAATCTTCCCGTAACCGGGGACATGAAGGCATTGAGGATTGCTCCTGGCAGCATCATTAATCCCGTTTCCATCGGTGAAATCCCTAAAATTGTTTGTGCATAGATTGGGACAAGCAGGAATCCAGAGAACAGTGCAATATTCAATACAACCGTAATAATAGTTGCTAAACTAAACATCGGATATTTAAAGACACTGAAATTTAACATCGGAACCTTTAATTTAGATTGGCGCAAAATGAACCAGAGTAATGATAGGATACCGATAATAATCGTTCCATAAACGAGCGGACTACCCCAGCCCATTGTACCGGCAGAGCTGAAACCATAAAGTAACCCACCAAATCCTATTGTTGATAATACTAAAGAAAATAAATCCAGCTTCATTTCAACCTTATCTTTTTTATCCTTTAATAAGAAGAAGCCGATAGATAGGATGATAAATGCAATTGGTGCAATAAAGTGGAACAGCATTCTCCAGTCGTAATGCTCCACAATCCAACCAGATAATGTTGGGCCAATCGCTGGAGCGAACATTAAAATTAACCCGAAGATTCCCATTGCACTTCCTCTTTTTGCTACTGGGAAGCTAATAAGCATAACATTCATTAGAAGTGGCATCATAATCGCTGATCCGGAAGCTTGCACCATTCGACCTACTAATAAGATAGGGAAATAGCCTGCGAAACCAGCAATAATTGTACCAGCTGTGAACAGTGACATGGCCACTAAAAATAATTGGCGTACAGAAAATTTTTGAATTAGAAATGCTGTAGTTGGTATCAATATACCATTTATTAACATGTAGCTTGTGCTTAACCACTGTACTGTAGCAGTATCCACATTTAACTCCTGCATGATTGACGGTAGTGCAACATTTAAAAATGTACTATTTAAAAATGAAATAAATGCTCCTATCATTAAAATAGCGAGAATCAGATATGGAGGACGCTCATTATTTTGTAAAGATTGATCCATAAATTTTATCTCCTTCATCTACTTTTAGACTGTTAGTTCAATATAATATACTATCGTTTCAGACAAAGATTATCATATAACATTCGACTCATCATTTCAATGATAATCGCTTTTTTAAGAGATAGGGGAGTAAAGAATTTCTCTTCCCTGCTTTTATTGCTGGAAAGCCGCGTCCAGCTGCCATTTGAATAAATTAATTTTATAATGTACGATTGTTTTAATATATGTGTTTAATTTTTTATAAAGGTGATGTAATGAACGATAAAAAGAAGAATGTAGTGAAAGTCGCACACCAGTTGTTTATTGAAAAAGGCTTCCAGTCCACATCGATTCAAGATATTCTTGATGTTAGTGGAATATCAAAAGGTACTTTTTATAAATATTTTTCATCTAAAAACGAACTATTTATTACCCTTTTTAAAATGATTATTAAAGAAGTTGAAACGAATCGGAATGAATTATTAATTGGTGAAGAGCTTTTTAATATTGAAATATTTATTAAACAAATTGAATTGCAAATGAAATTGAATCACATGAATAAGTTAGTTCGGCTCTTTGAAGAGGTGCACTTTTCGAAAGATAAGGACTTAAAACATTTGGTAAATGCTTGGCAAATGAATGAGACCACTTGGTTGTACAATCGATTTATTGATCTCTTTGGTACAGATAAAAAAGCTTATTTATTAGATTGCGCGGTCATGTTTTCTGGAATATTGCACTATAATATTCGGTATTATTATAAGATATATGGTCCCCAAGCAGATCTGGACTACGTCGTTCGCTACTCAGTTGAGCGGATTCGAAAGACAGTTCATGAGATTGCTGAATCACAACAACAATTATTCCACCCCGATATTATAAAAGAATGGATAGCTGAAAATGAGAATAAAATGCAAGATTTTCAGGAGGAGCTCTATAATAACGTAATGTTGTTAAAAAGCGATTTAAGTAATTTGGAGGGACATATTCAATATATTGAATTACTTGATTTTATTTTAGATGAATTTCAGCATTCAATGAGTCCGCGAAGATTTTTAATTGATAGTGCCCTTCTTTCATTAGAAGCAGCAGATGGATTGTTTAAGAAGGAAGAAATCGAGCGGTTAAGGAAGCTCATCGAAGTTCACCTATCTTAATGGTTCATCCATTCAAATAAACAGGCTAACCCCAATAATTGGAGTTAGCTCTTCTGTTAAATAATAAGGTTAACCGTTCCTCATTGTTGGTGTTGAATTAATTCCGCGCCCATATCTTTCAGGGTTTTTACTTCTAATGGAGGCTTCTTTCTCGTAAATATCCACAAATTCCTCTGAAAACTCTTGTTCGAATCCAGTTGTATCCGTTGGTTTTGAATTTGTTTTCTTGATATCTCTATCCATGTGATCACTCCTTCAAAGAATTTACTTAGATAGTTTGTGTCAAAAGTAAATTATTATCAGATAGGACGAACTTATTTGGAGTCAATTGATAGCAAATTCTAATTTTCCATTGTTCAAAGCAGGCATGCTTCTAAGTGTTTCAACAGGAAAAATAAATGTCCACGGCATACTAGTTCCTGGTTCAGAGATTAGGGAGGGGAGTGTAAAAACGTGAGCTGCAATCACTATATCGTTTTCAACGTAGTGAAGCATCTCCTCTTTAAATACAAATTCCACTTTGGTTGAATTATGGATTAGCACCATTACTAATAGTTCACCCTTGTGATTAAATGCTTCCCGAATTTTGCTAAATTCAATCTTGTTGTTTGTGGAAGCTTTTGTTTCTAAAAAGACGCGATTAATCAGTGTACGATCTTTGTCGGACAAGGCTTTATCCCATGTCGGTTCATAAAGAAGCTTTTGCATTGATTGTTTCCTTCTTTCGTAAGTTAAATATTAACTATCAAAAAATGAACCAAATCAGAGATCAGGCTCACTTTCGTCAATTATTTCAGTGCTTAGACTTCTAGCCGTTTAAACCCTTCTTGCTGAAGATAGTCTACTGCTCCATTATAGGTAGCGTAAGTTCCGTCCAGTTGTTCGCCAGCATAAATATTGCAAACATCGAAATCGTAATATACTTTCAGAATCTGTTTATCTGCATTAATCCATGTTTCTTCAATTGGTTCGGGTTCTGACAGCGAGTTGATGGATTGTTGAATTATCTCCCGAAGCGCTTGTTCATTAAACTCTCGGATATTTACCATCCCATTCGGTTGTACTGGATAGTTACCTTTAATATTCTCAGCATAAACAAAGCCATTACCGTTTGGATGCAAATGGTAGACAACGATTTTCTTATCAAAAATACTTTCTTCGTAATGAAAATTAACCCGGCCTAGGGAAACATCCTTTCGTTGTAATTCTGGGAAAGATTCAATTATCTCTAGTTTCTCTTTAAATGTAAGCATGTTACCTCCAAATAGGATGTTTTTTTAATTTCTATATTATATCATACATGGAAAGCTGAAATCTCTATATAATGCTTGTATTTTATAACTATCTTTGATACAGTTGATTTAATAGTTAAATACTTCTTATTTTAAGTGTGTGTTCAAAAGGAGAGGAGACTTGACTTTTTGAACAGCCTCTTTTTTAAAGTAAGGATAGAGGTGCAGAATTCATCAGTACTTATGTGGAAGAGAATGAGCTCTTATGACACATAATGAAAGGGGAATCTGCCGAAGTGGAAGGATGCTCATCATCCTAAAGCTGGGTCTGCGATTGAATAAATGCAGAACTGTCATATAGGGAACAGTACTATATGGAGGGCTATCGTGCTTAGAACTTATATCTACGTTCTATAAAGCAGCAGCGGACTCTCTCGTTGCTGTTTTTTGGTCCTCCACACCTAAGGGAAAAATAATGAATAGGGTGTGAAGTAAATGAATTTTGGTAATGTATTAACGGCTATGGTAACTCCATTTAATCAGCATGGTGAGGTTGATTTTGAGGCAACGAAAGGGTTAGTCAATCATTTAATTGCAAATGGTTCAGACGGTCTAGTGGTCGCAGGGACAACAGGTGAATCGCCAACACTCTCACATAATGAAAAACTAGCGTTATTTAAAGTAGTCGTTGAAGCGGTAAATGGCAGAGTGCCTGTCATTGCAGGAACTGGTTCAAACAATACGAAGGAATCTGTTGAATTAACGAAAGAAGCTGAAGCGACAGGTGTTGATGGGATTATGCTTGTTGTACCATATTATAATAAACCATCTCAAGAAGGAATGTATCAACATTTCCGTACGATAGCAGCGGCAACAAGGCTGCCTGTGATGCTTTATAATATTCCAGGAAGAAGTGTCGTGAATATGGAGGCGGAGACAATCATTCGCCTATCTCGAATTGAAAACATTGTTTCTGTAAAGGAAGCGAGCGGTGATTTAGATCAAGTAGCTGAGATTATTAGTAAAGCTTCCGATAATTTCAGTGTATATACTGGTGACGACAGCTTGACATTACCGACATTAGCAATTGGAGGAACAGGTATTGTATCGGTAGCGTCCCATATTATTGGCAATGAGATGCAGGAGATGGTTCAACTTTTCAAACAAGGGGATGTAGCAAACGCCGCAGCGCTTCATCGTCATCTATTACCGTTAATGAATGAGCTTTTTGCAGCACCAAATCCAACACCAGTAAAAGCTGGCTTGAATCGAATTGGCGTTGAGGTTGGTAGTGTTCGTTTGCCGCTCGTGCCCTTAAATGATGCAGAACGCGATTCGCTTTATAATGTAATAGCTTCGTATGAAATGAAAAAGGCAGTAGGATATTAAGTAGAAGGGGAGTGAGCGCCTGTAGCTTACCCCCTTCTATTCGTTTATTTCGCGTTAAATTTTTTCTATTGAATGGAAAAAATCCTTCACCTTAGCCAAGAAAAGTGAAGGATTGTTCTTTGAACATAAACTTTAATATACTTTATCGCCATTAAAGATGGAATTTTTCACTACAACGTAATCAACGTTGCGAATTGCCTCAAGTTTATTTCCACCTGCGTAAGAAATAGAGGATTGTAAGTCTTGTTCCATTTCAATTAATGTATCTTTTAAAGGGCCTTTGTATTCCACATACATTTTCTTTCCTTCGACGTTTTTCTTTTCGCCTTTTTGGAATTCCGATGCAGAGCCAAAGTATTCTTTATAAAGCTTGCCATCTTTCTCTACGGTTTCACCTGGTGATTCTTCATGTCCAGCAAATAGTGAGCCTATCATCACCATAGATGCGCCGAAACGAACAGATTTTGCAATATCACCATGTGTACGAATACCACCATCGGCAATAATTGGTTTACTTGCAGCTTTAGCACACCAGCGAAGTGCTGCTAATTGCCATCCACCAGTTCCAAATCCAGTTTTAATTTTAGTAATACATACTTTACCAGGGCCGATACCAACCTTCGTTGCGTCTGCACCAGCATTTTCTAATTCTCGAACTGCTTCAGGTGTTCCGACATTACCGGCAATCAAGAAGCTTTCGGGTACATGTTGTTTAATATGTTTAATCATATTGATTACAGCGTTTGAATGACCATGCGCAATGTCAATTGTAATGTAATCTGGGATAAGCTTTTCGTTTGCTAATTGCTCAACGAAAGCATATTCCTCTTCTTTTACACCAACACTGATTGATGCAATTAAGTTACGTGCTTGCATATCCTTAATGAATGCAATTCTTTTCTCTGGGTTAAAACGATGCATAATATAAAAGTAACCATTTTCAGCTAAGGTTAATGCAATCTTTTCATCAATAATTGTCTGCATGTTTGCAGGAACAACTGGTAATTTAAATGTGTGTGCACCTAATGATACGGTTGTGTCACATTCTGAACGACTATCCACAATACATTTTGCGGGAATTAATTGAATATCTTCGTAATCAAATACATTTTCCATAATATACACCTCTAAATACGTATAATAATGTTGTTTTATATATTAATTGTTCGCCATTTGCTAATATACATCAAATTCAATTGAATGTAAAGCATTTGCTTTGTTTCATTACGACTAATTTACATTGTTGGTTGGAAACACTTATTAATGAGGAAATAAAGTTAAAACCCTATGCTATAATTTGGGGAGAAATTTCCATGGAGGTATACATATGGACCCTTTAGATATTATGTTAAATTTAGAGAAAATTACTCTTTATTATAAGCCTGTAATAAGTGCGGATACGCAATTGGTTGATGGTTATGAAGTTCGTGCTTATTTCCAAGAAAACGATGGGACTCTCCAATCACTTGATTGGTTTTTTGAAGATGCAACGATTCCAGATGATTTTCGTATTGAGCTAACACATTATATTCATCAGAGGGCACTAGAAGTCTTTGCAGTGCAAGAGCAATCTAAACATCTTGCCTTATTCTATGATCTTAGATTATTAGTCAGGGATAATGGGCAATCCTTACTTACCCTTTTGGAATCGGAAAAAATAAAAGGGCTGGATTTCAAAAAAATTATTATCGAAATAAAGGAAGCACATATCCCAGAAAAAATGGATGGCATTCGTAAATTTACTACATATTTAAAAACATTGGGAATAAGAGTTGCCGTGGATGTGGAGCAACGTAATGGCAGCCTTAATCGTTTGGCCATGTTAGCGCCAAGTATGATAAAAGTTGATACTGGATTCCTGAAGGACGACTCGTTGCCACATTTATTTCAAGATGTGCATCACTCCCTTGGAATGCTATCACGTAAGATAGGGGCAGCATTACTGTTTAAAGGGATATCCTCCTATAATCAACTGAACTATGCATGGAGGAATGGGGGACAATACTATCAAGGGAGTTATCTTAAAGATTCTCAACCTGTATTCGCAGAGGAAAATTGTTGTCAAGCAAAAATCAAAGCGGACTTTCAGAACTTTGTCATGTTTGAGAGGAAGAAAGTTAAAGCTCAACTCGATTTAACGAATCGGATTAACGGGTTGTTTAAAACAATGCTTCCTACTATTAAGCCTGGGGTACCTTATGATGAAATGATTCGTTCAATCGGTAAATCATGCAGTGACTTTGTGTTTAGGGTCTATATATGTAATGGAGAAGGAATTCAATTGTCTTCTAATGCAGAGAAAAACAACAAAGGGGAATGGGAACTTCATCAGGAGGGAAGGAATAAGAACTGGAGTTGGCGCCCTTTTTTCTTTGAAAATATTATGCGGATGAATGTTGAGAAAAAAGGGATATTATCTGATTTATATACAGATATTGAAAAGACGGAGTTGATTAGAACATATTCCTATCCAATCTCCGAAGCATTGTATGTTTTCCTTGATATTCCTTATGGTTATTTATATGAACAGGATGGATTGTTATGATATTTAGTCAGACAGAAGGTATATCGATCTGAATAGTATTCGATAGAACTCGGGAGTGATACTATGAATATAAAAATTGAATTAACATATAAAACAACAAAAGGAACGGAAGCAACATTTATTTCCGATGAGATGCGTGCAGAAAAGGGGATTTTAATTGCAGAGGATCTAGAAAAAACAGGAAGGTCAAAAAACCTATCCTTTATTGACCGCCATGATAATAAATGGACAATAAAGGAGCTAAAGAAATTTATGCAAGGAATCGAAACTGAACCACATAATGTAACGGTTTATTTTGATGGTGGGTTTGACTTAAAAACGAGAAAATCGGGACTCGGCTGTGCCATTTACTATGAACAAAACGGGAAGAACTTTCGACAAAGAATCAATGCCTCTGTTGAGGAACTAGAAACAAATAATGAAGCAGAATATGCTGCCTTCCAGCTTGGGTTAAAGGAAATTGAACGATTAGGTGTTCACCATCTCCCCGTCACCTTTATTGGTGATTCACTCGTCGTTATCAATCAACTAAATGGGGAATGGCCAGTCTATGAAGCAGAATTATCGAAATGGATTGACCGAATTGAAAAACAGCTAGAACGATTAGGGATCACACCTGAATATGAAATCGTCTCACGTAAGAAAAATAAAGAAACAGATCATTTAGCATCTCAAGCTTTGGATGGAATTGAAATTAGAAGTACAGTTGAGATTGGTGCAGAAAAATGAGCAGAATGCAGCATCATTAGTTGCGATCTGGAATATTTGAAGATGAAAAGTTGATATAAACTGTTAACTAAAAAAATTGTAATTTCAAATCTGGATGGCGATTCCTTTTACAAGAGTCTCCATTCCTTGCGCTAAATCAATTACGATTATTAGTAGGTTTGCATCTTTAGTTACTGCACAATCCCAGCGGAAGAAATACACGAAGACTCCTGCGGGAAGAAGAGGCTCACCAGCTCCCCGCGGAAAGCGAAGTGTATTTCTGGAGCGACTGGTCAGAGAGCTCTTGTCACATTAAACTAGTTCGGAGTATATAAATTATACCAATCAGCGATGACGTCATATTTGTTGTTTTTAAAGTTAGAATATATTATCATTTAAAGTATTCGTTTTCATAAAAATATCATTGTGAAAAGTATCACGTGATAAAACAGGGAATTTATTGACGTTACATAATAAAAAATCATTCGAGAAAGTAAAGGAGTAATACCATTGAAAATTGGAATAGATAAAATCGGCTTTTATACACCACATTTGTATGTAGATATGAACGAATTGGCAGTTGCGAGAAACGTTGAGCCTGCGAAATTTACGATCGGAATCGGGCAGGAACAGATGTCAGTTGCCCCGATTACGCAGGATGCTGTTACATTAGCGGCAAATGCGGCTTTGGAAATCCTGGACGAAAATGATAAAGAAAAAATTGATCTTGTTATTTTTGGAACAGAATCAGGAATTGACCACTCCAAATCTGCAGCAGTTTATGTTCATCACCTATTAGGAATAAACCCACAAGCACGTTCGATTGAATTGAAGCAAGCTTGCTATGGCGCTACTGCAGCAATTCAAATGGCGAAAGGACATATTGCCTTGAATCCCGAGAGTAAAGTGCTCGTACTAGGCTCAGATATTGCTAGATATGGTCTCAATACCTCTGGAGAATCCACACAAGGGGCAGGTGCTGTTGCAATCGTCATTAGTGCAGAACCAAAGATTATGGCATTAGAAGACCAAAGTGCCTTTTTAACTGCAGATATTATGGATTTTTGGCGTCCAACATACTCAGACCAAGCATATGTAGATGGAAAATTTTCAAATGAGCAGTACATTGCATTCTTCTCGAAAGTATGGGAAGCGTATAAAGAAAAAACGGGTCATTCAATCGAAGACTTTGAAGCGATTTGCTATCACCTTCCATATACAAAAATGGGTCTTAAAGCATTGAGAACCATTTTGGATGAGGGAAGCGAAGCGGATAAAGAGCGCTTATTAGCGAACTATGAGATTAGCAAGACATATAATAAAAATGTCGGCAATATTTATACTGGCGCCTTATATTTAAGTCTGCTTTCCTTGCTTGAGCAAAAAGAAGACTTGAAGGAAGGTTCACGAATCGGTTTATTCAGCTATGGTTCAGGTGCGGTAGGCGAGTTCTTTACGGGTATTCTGCAACCTGATTTTAAAGCACATTTAAACGTTGAAAGCCATTCGAATTTATTTGCATCAAGGAAAGAAGTAAGTGTCGGTAAATATGAAGAAATTTTCCAAGAATCTTTACCAGTTGATGGTTCAAGGATTGAGCTAGATATTGATAAGGATCCTGCGACTATTTGCTTATCAGGGATGGCAGATCATATGAGATTGTACGTAAATAAAGAAAGATAGGTTCAAAGCTATTATATAAGAATACTCGGTAAAACCCTGTGAATTTTGCACAGGGTTTTAATTTTATTCTGAAATCTTATTGTACGAAGGATTTTAAAAAGCAGGGAAATTGATAAATATTTAGATTGAAATGCAAGAAGTATATAACTATAATAGGTTAGTATTATATGAAAAATTAAGCATAAGAATAAAGAGAATCTCTTCATCATATTGTTATAGGAGCTTCGATTATTCATTAACTATTAGAGGTGCGAAAAATGGAATTCAATATTGGTCCGCGTATGGTAAAAACGGGCCTTGCAGTTACGTTAACATTAATCATTACAGGGATGCTTGGGCTGAAGCTGGAAATTGTAGCGGCAATCGCTGCTGTAATAGCAATGCAGCCTTCGATTATGCGCACCTATGACTATCTTAAAGAAGTTGTTATTTCAAATAGTGTTGGCTCAGTATTTGCAATTCTTGGTACGCTTTTGCTAGGAAATCATCCACTTTCTGTTGGGGCAGTCGTAATTATTTCGATTGCAATCAATATCAAGCTTGGTTTAAATAAAACCGTAAGTTTGACCGTGTTAACAATTGTTACTTTAATGCTTGCAAATGGAGCTGGAGAAGGGATTAGTATTCTATATATTGTTCAGCGACTATCTTTGGTA
Organism: Oceanobacillus zhaokaii; assembly: GCF_003352005.1. Taxonomy (GTDB): domain Bacteria; phylum Bacillota; class Bacilli; order Bacillales; family Amphibacillaceae; genus Oceanobacillus; species Oceanobacillus zhaokaii. The sequence goes on along the minus strand of NZ_CP024848.1, from coordinate 2,551,658 downwards.
ACTATTGGAGTACTTTCTGCATTAATTACGAATGTGCTCGTTTTTCCGCCAGACCATCAGAAGAACTTATTTAAGATTATTAAAAAAGCGAGCGAGAAAACAAACTTCTTGTTGCGTGTCATTCCAAATGAAACGATGAATGTTCCGCAGATGAAGGAAGAAGATCAGCAAATCGAGAAATTAATTAATGATGCAAAGAATTATTACGAGATTATTTCGGATGAACGAAATAGTTTGATTATCAAAAATAAGCTTAGCTTCTTAAGGAATATCATTATTTATAAACATATGATCCAAGTGCTAATTAAAAAACACACATTAATTATAGAACTCGAGAAGAATATGAAAGAGATCGAGACAATTCAGGAACATAAAGCATATTTAATTAATAAGTTAGTCAAAGAGATTAATAATTATAGTGAGAATATCGTTCTCTTGTATGAAAATAAAATAATCTTAGATAAAGATTTACAAAAAGAAACAAAGGCAGCGATGCAAGTAACAATTAATAATTTAATTGAAGAATTACAAGGATCGGAATTTGATAAATGGACCTTCGTCTTTCCAATAGCTAATAGTATTGTAGAATTATTCTTTGAGCTTGATAAATTAGAAAGGCTAGTAAGAATAAAAGAGGCGAAGGAAAATAAAAATTAAACTAGAAATACTAACCATTCTTAGGTTAGTATTTCTTTGTTACGAGAGTCTATTATCATAATTAAATTTTGTATATTTATATATTTTTCATCCATTATTTATAATAAAATTACTCAATCCCCAATTAAATAGAAAATTTGATCGGGGATTTAACTTCTTTAATGCATATTTTTCTATGAAAATTGTATTTTATGTTTTTGACTAATGTTTGTCATTCGATTATCTTAAATAAAGCGACTCGACATAATAGAATTTAAGTGCATCGTGTTAGAATAAGATTAGACTTTTAGAATGATAGTTTAACCTAAAATAATGGTTTATGATAATAATTAAAATGGAAGGGGAATGGTTTATGAAATTTTTCCATACAGCTGACTGGCATTTAGGGAAATTAGTACAAGGTGTTTATATGACAGAGGACCAACGCTATATTTTAGAACAATTTATTGACATGGTTAAAATAGAGAAGCCTGATGCAGTCATTATTGCGGGGGATTTATATGATCGTGCGGTTCCACCGACAGATGCGGTTCATTTATTGGATGAGGTATTGCAAAAAATTGTTATTGAATTACGAACACCAGTTTTAGCGGTGGCGGGCAACCATGATAGTCCTGGGAGATTAAATTTTGGCAGTAGTATTATGAAGAAAAATGGGTTGCATATCGTTGGGAACTTCACTAAGGATTCTGAACCTATTACATTGCATGACGCACACGGAACGGTACAATTTCATCTCGTGCCATATTGTGATCCAAGTGTAGTAAGGAATGTCTTAGAAGTTGAAGACATTCGTACGCATAATGATGCGGCAAGGGAAATTGTTGCGCGTATTACTGAAGATATGGATCCAGCTAGCCGTCACATATTTGTTGGACATGCATTTGTCACACCATTTGGCGAGGTAGAGGAGAATACGAGCGATTCCGAACGTCCGTTGTCAATTGGTGGAGCAGAGTATGTCGATGCCCACCATTTCGAGCCGTTTCATTATACGGCACTTGGTCATTTGCATCAGGCACATCATGTATTGGCTGAGAAGATTCGCTATTCTGGATCGATATTAAAATATTCTATTTCTGAAGAATATCATAAAAAAGGCTTCCATGTTGTCGAAATGGATGCTGATGGAAATGTTGCAATTGAAAAACGGTTGCTCACTCCCAAACACGAGATGCGAACGGTTGAAGGAACATTGGATGATCTTCTGAAACAACCGGTAAATGAGGATTATGTATTTATTAAATTGCTGGATGAGACACCCGTTCTTTCCCCAATGGAGAAGGTTCGTTCCGTTTATCCAAATGCTATGCATGTCGAACGAAAAAACTATTCGTTAACGACGATGCAATCGGTAGGGAACGCCTCAGAAAACAGAAGCAAACTAAGTGATATTGATCTCTTTAGGGCGTTCTATAAGGAAGTTAAGGGTGCAGAAGCAACTGCAGAAACAGAGGAAATCCTTATCGACGTGCTTGATGAGCTTCTAAAAGAAGAGAATGAAACAGGAGAAAGTACAAAACAAACAGAAGTGATTTCTTAGACAAAAGCTTAAAGCTAGTTTAGCGACGTATGGACTGGACTGAACCGTAGGAGATAAAGGAAACATGCCCCTTCACATTAGGGGTATGCCGACGTTGGCAAAGCCTGCTTTTAGTCGGCCATCCTTAACATAGCGAATCGATGTTGACTTACACCACAAGGGTATAAGTGCGACTAAGCCTCTGGTTTCACCAATCGGCAAGTCTTCTTTATCGTACGAAGGTGAAGGAAGTCTCGCTACAGCTTTAGCGCTGGAGCTGGACGAGGCCAATTCTGTCATAAGAGTTGTAATAGAGGGATTTTTATACATTTTCTCTTTTCATAGAACAAAAGTTTAGCCAAGCCTTTCGGTGACAAGGCTGCCGTCGGTACACTTGTAGTAAGAAGGTTTTTTAATACTCTCTTAACTACTCAAGCAATCTGCAGTGAAAATAGAGAGGGGAATCTAGATTGAAGCCACTTAAATTAACGATGACCGCATTTGGTCCGTATAAATATACAGAAACAATTGATTTTACAGAGCTAAGGGAAAATAAATTGTTTGTTATTTCCGGGAATACTGGTGCAGGGAAAACGACGATATTTGATGGGATTTGCTTTGCTTTATATGGCAGTGCAAGTGGAACAGATCGCGAGGATAATCGTATGCTTCGCAGCGATTTTGCTGACGATAATACAAATACAGCTGTTGAGCTTGAATTTGAATTAAATGGAAAAGTATACCGTATACTTCGTCAAATAGGGCATGTGAAGCAAGGAAATAAGTCGAAAACCGGGGAACGATATGAATTCTTTGAACAGCGGGACGGAAAAGAGGTTCCTTGTGTTGATCGACAAATTGTTTCGGAAATCGATAAGAAAATTGAAGCAATCATAGGTCTCACACAGGATCAATTTAAACAAATTGCCATGCTTCCACAAGGTGAGTTTCGTAAACTATTAACCTCAAAAACAGAAAATAAAGAAGCTATCTTACGTAGGCTGTTCAAAACAGAAAATTACCAACGTTTGAATGAGCTATTAAGAAATAAAAAGAATAAAGTTGAACAAAATTTCAATAAAATCAAGCAAACGAGAGATCACTATATTCAAAACATTATGAGTGTCTTGCCTAATCGAGAGCAATCATCATTATTTAATGTGCTTACTTCGGAATACTATAATGTCAATCAAGTTATTGCTGGACTAGGAGAAGAGGTTCAATTTTATCTTGAGAAAATTGAGAGTGACCAGGAAAAATATGAAGAAGCCTATCGAATTCATGATAAGAAGCAAACTGCTTTCCATCAATCAAAAGCAATAAATGAACGTTTTGCCGAATTGAATCATAAAGAAAATCAGCTAAAGGAGCAGCAGGCCCAGATTCCACATGTTGCTAAAAGAGAAGAACAGCTGGAGGCGGCAGAACGGGCAAATAAAATAGAGATTTTTGAAAAACAGCTGAACGAATGGCGTACAGAAGAAAAGGCAAAACAAAGAAATCTAGCATTAGCAGAGGAAGCGAAGAAAAAAGCGGAGAATAACATTGCGAAAGCGGAAGAACACTACAAATTAGAAGAGAAAAATCAGGAGAAACGAGAAACAGTTAGTAAGGAATTAGAGCAATTAAATGATCATCTCCCTATCGTAAAAGAAATAGATGATCGAAAAAAACATTTACAAACACTTGAACATAAAGGAAAGCAAACGTTAAATGATTTAAACCAAGCAAAAGCAGTACTAAAAGAAAAACGAGACCAAATGGAAGTATATCAGGAAAAAATTAAAGCGGATGATGATGCGGTAGCTAAGTTACCTGAGAAACACCAAACATTGCAAGAAATGCGTGAAAAGGTAAAGGTGCTGATGGCATATCGTAAACTGATGGAATCCCAGGATAAGTTTGACAAGGATGTACAAACGAAGAAAGCAGTTTTCGAACAAAGTAAAGAATCTTATCAGCAGGCAGAAGGATCATGGATAAATAATCAAGCAACCGTGTTGGCGGGGCATTTGCATGATGGTGAGGCATGCCCAGTCTGTGGAAGCCTGGAACATCCAAATAAAGCAGTTGCAGTAGTGGATATGGTCACTAAGGAACAATTAGATGCCCTGAAACGTGATTTAGATAATAAAGATCGTGACTACCGTGATGCCACAGTAGAGCTAAGAGCAAATCAGACACAGCTTATGGAGAAGGAACATGAGGTTCGTGCATATAATATTCCGTTACAGGATGTAGCAGTTATTATCGATCAGCTAATATTGGAAGGAAAACGATTAGGTGAGGACGAGAAACAATTAATTACCCTTCGTGACGAGCTCAAGAAAATAAAAGAAGCTCAAGAGAAATTATCATTGGAAATAAAACAGTTGGAGCCAAAAAAAGACAAAATTGAAAAATCATATTATGAGATAAAAACAGCTTATCAAAGTGATGCTGCTGTATATCAGGAAAGAATAAAGAACATTCCAGAAGAGGTAAGAGTTTTAACAGAATTAGAAAAACAAATTAGTGAAAAGCATACCCTTAAATTAGCAATGCAGAAGGCGTGGGAAGATGCACAAGCTAATTACCAAGAAGCAAAAGAAGAACAGGCTCGAACAGCAGCAGATCTATCTCACGCAATAAAACAATTACAAGAAACAAAGGAAAAACGTGAACGGTCTGAAAATCAATTTAAGGAAGCATTAATCAATGCGAATTTCGGATCGATAGAAGCATATTCTCATGCTAGACTTTCCGAACAACAGCAGCAAGAATGGAAGGAAGCAGTGAAGCAATTTAATCAGCTTCTTTCCACTTTGACACAGCAAGTAAATGAATTAAGAGATTCTCTTAAGGAGAAGACAAGAGTAGATTTATCTTCACTCGAACAAGAATTGACAGAATTAAAACAGGCATATGAGTATGCATTCCAACAGTTGAATCTTTCAAAAGAAAATAAGCAGGAAGCTTCCATGCTAAAAGAAAATATTATAAATGCGCAAAGTAAAGTAGAAGATGAGGAAAAGCAGCTGGCAACAATTGCAGATTTATATGATGTTATGAGAGGGCATAACAGTCAGAAGCTCTCCTTTGAACGATACTTACAAATTGAGTATTTAGAACAAATTATCGATGCTGCAAATGGTCGCTTACGCGGATTATCGAATGGACAATTCTACTTAATGCGCAGTGATCGCCAGGAAACCCATGGCAGACAAAGTGGATTGGCACTAGACGTTTATGACTCCTATACCGGACAAGCACGTGATGTGAAGACATTGTCTGGTGGAGAGAAGTTTAATGCATCACTGTCCTTAGCGCTCGGAATGTCTGATGTTATTCAAAGCTTCCAAGGGAATATTTCCATTGATACGATGTTTATTGATGAAGGCTTTGGTTCATTAGATGAAGAATCGCTGACAAAGGCAATTGATGCATTAATTGACCTGCAGCAATCAGGGAGAATGATTGGAGTTATTTCCCATGTTGGTGAACTGAAAACCGTGTTCCCAGCAATGCTTGAGGTTAAGAAGACGAAGGAAGGGTACAGCCAGGCGAAGTTTGTTATTAAATAATAGGAAAATTACTTTGGAACATTGATCGATTAATTGTTGAGGTACGAGAAGATTTGAAAAAATAATGAAGCGAATCTCATTCGAAAGGAATTGGGTTCGCTTCATTTGCATTTAACTCAAATACCGTATTTTTCTATTTTATTGTAAAGTGTCACCCTAGATATACCTAGTTTTCTTGCAGAAGCAGATTTATTTCCATTCATTTCTATCAGTGTTTCCTCGATTAGCTGTTTTTCTATATTATCCATTTGTCGCCGTAGTTTCTTCGTGTCAATCGCCTTGGATTCATAAAAGGCATCGGGTGCTTCTTGCTTGAATAATCGCAGTAAATCATGTTTGTGAATAACAGATGATTCAGATAGAATAATCATTCTCTCCATCAAATTCCTTAGTTCGCGAACATTTCCGGGCCAATGATAGTCAAGGAGTAATTGAGATGCATCCGTTTCCATTTCTGGGGGACTTACTTGATATTTAACTGCAAAATGATTTAGGAAAAAGTTTGCTAATTCAAGAATATCGCTAATCCTGTTTCGTAAAGGCGGCATTATGATTTGAATTACATTTAGCCGGTAAAATAAATCGCTGCGGAATTTCTTCTCTTTCATTAGTTGTTCTAAATCCTGATTGGTAGCGGCAACGAAGCGAACATTAATCTCTTTCCCCGAAGAATCACCAATTCGATAGACGACATTTTCCTGCAGAACACGAAGCAGCTTAACTTGCATATCTAATGGAAGCTCACCAACCTCATCAAGAAATATTGTCCCACCATCCGCCATTTCAATTTTTCCAGCCTTGCCAGCTTTATCTGCACCAGTGAATGATCCACCTTCATAACCAAATAGTTCGCTTTCAAATAATGCACTAGGGATAGCACCGCAATTGACGGGAACAAACGGTCCATCGCTTTTCAAGCTCGCCTCATGAATAGCACGTGCGCAAATTTCCTTTCCAGTGCCACTTTCTCCTAGAATGAGTGTGGTTGCATGAGTCTTTGCAGCTTTACTTGCAATTTGAATTGTTTGTTTTAAAGCAGGACTGCTTCCCTTTAATTTAGAGAAAGGGGTATCCTCGTTATTCGTAATTAGTTTTTGCCTTAGCTCGGATAATTCTGTTGAAGTGTGTATCAGATTATCATTTAATTTCACGATTTGGGAAATATCTCTTTCGATAGATACTGCACCAATCAGTTCATTTTCATCATTATAAATAGGTGATGCATTAATGACAACATGCTTATCCTTTCTTGGTTGATGGTACATATTCTTTACTGCCTTTTTTGTTTGCAGCACCTTAAGTACCATTAAATCATCGTTGTGAAAAAACTCACCAATCGGTTTATGGAGTATTGCTGACTGGTCGATATTGTAGGTTTTCACTGCTGCATCGTTCCAGAAAAGTACCTTCATCTCTGCAGTGATAACAGTAATGGCATCATCTTCTGCAGCTAGTATTGCATCAAGATAGTATTGGGACTTCGACATAAATCTACCTCCCGTGAGCTGTATTATTCTTATACAGTATGTTTACAACATTGTAAATATACTTTACAACTATTATAGATTATTTCTCTTATTTTACAATTGAAAATGCGGGCAAGCGAATGAATTATATTGTATCCATTGCAGTTATGCTCAAAGAATTACCCAATTGTATTTAGTTGGCATGTTTCTTGCAAGAGTATATATAAGAAAGGAAATTATCTAGGAGGTGTTAAGAATGGTATTACCGTTTAAGCATGAGCCATTTACAGATTTTAAAGTGGATTCGAATCGCAGAGATTTTGAAAAAGCGTTAGCATTGGTGGAGGGTAAATTAGGTGAAGATTATCCAATCGTAATTAATGGTGAGAAAATTTTTACTGATGATAAATTAATTTCAATGAATCCAGCTGATAAAGAGCAACTGATTGGTAAAGTTTCAAAAGCTACGAAGCAGCACGTCGATCAAGCAATGGATGCAGCACTAGAAGCGTTTAAAGCATGGAGAAAATGGACTGCAGCAGAACGCGCAGATTTACTATTTCGCGCAGCAGCAATTATCCGCAGAAGAAAGCATGAATTTTCTGCTTGGCTTGTGTATGAAGCTGGAAAACCATGGGATCAAGCAGATGGTGATATTGCAGAGGGAATAGATTTTCTCGAATATTATGGACGACAAATGTTGGAGCTTGGACACGGGAAAGTGCTAAATGATCGGGCAAATGAACATAATGCATATTTCTACCAACCGATGGGGCCGGGAGTTGTAATCCCACCGTGGAACTTTGCATTTGCAATTGTATGCGGTACGACGATTGCACCCGTAGTAGCTGGTAATCCAGTGTTACTAAAGCCATCGGAAAATACGCCGGTAATAGCTTATAAATTAATGGAGGTTTTAGAGGAAGCAGGACTGCCAAAAGGAGTCGTAAACTTCGTTCCAGGGGACCCGGAAGAAATAGGAGATTATTTAGTAGATCACAAAGAGACAAGGTTTATTAATTTTACAGGTTCAAGAGCAACTGGAACAAGAATTTATGAACGGGCGGCCAAGGTGAAAGAAGGACAGCAATTCTTGAAACGTGTTATTGCTGAAATGGGAGGAAAGGACACAATCATCGTCGATAATGATGCAGACCTTGATTTAGCAGCTGAATCAATCGTTCACTCTTCATTCGGTTTCTCGGGGCAGAAATGCTCTGCATGCTCACGAGCTGTGATCCATCAAGATGTCTATGAAGAAGTTTTGGAAAAGGTAGTCTCACTCACGAAGCAATTAACGGTTGGCAATCCTGCTAGTTCGAATGTTTACATGGGGGCTGTTGTGAATCAAAAACAGTTTGCTAAGATTAGAAATTATATTGAAATAGGGAAAGAAGAAGCTGTGCTCGTCCATGGCGGCGAAACAGACGACACCACAGGTTACTTTGTTTATCCTACTATTTTTAAAGATATAGATCCGAAGGCTAGATTGATGCAGGAGGAAATTTTCGGGCCTGTTGTTGCCTTTACGAAAGCAGCGAACTTTGATGAGATGCTTGAAATTGCGAATAACACGGAATACGGCTTAACGGGTGCTGTAATTTCCAATAACAGAGAGCATTTAAACCGAGCACGCTATGATTTTCATGTTGGCAATCTTTATTTTAACCGTGGATGTACAGCAGCGATTGTAGGCTATCAACCATTTGGGGGCTTTAAACTGTCAGGTACCGATTCGAAGGCAGGAGGACCAGATTATTTGCAGCATTTCTTAGAAGCAAAAGTAGTGTCGGAAACATTTTAATGCTAGTGTAAAAATAGCCAAAAGTTAAAGGAGAAAGAGACATGGCGAATGTGACGAGAGATTTTTTCATTGGCTTATCGAATAATAAATTTTTGAATGATCAAGCAAAAAAATGGGGGTTTCGCTTAGGTGCTGAAAAGTTTGTTGCTGGCACAAATATTGATAGCGTTACCAATGTAGTGAAGGAACTGAACAATTGTGGGATTAGTTGTACCATTGACAATTTAGGAGAATATATTTCTGATAAATCAGAAGCGATTGCCGCAAAACAGGACCTGATTAAGATACTAGAAAAGATTCATAAAGAAAAGCTGGATTGCCATATTTCTGTAAAGTTAACCTTGCTTGGTTTGGATATTAATCAATCCTTCTGTATGGAAAACACTAAGGAAGTGCTTGATGCAGCGAAGGAATATAATATTTTTGTCAATTTCGATATGGAAGATTATTCTCATTATGAACAGACAATGGCAGTCTTGCGTCATTTCAAAGAAACGTATCCTCAAATTGGTACTGTGATCCAGTCCTATTTATATCGTGCTGCAGATGATTTGGAAGGATTACAAGAAACGCGAATTCGGCTAGTAAAAGGTGCATACAAAGAAGCTGAATCCGTAGCTTACCAGTCAAAACAGGAGATTAATCGTAATTTTATTGAGCTTGCAAAGGGACGATTATTAGGCGAGGCATTTACTTCGATTGCAACCCATGATCATAATATTATTAATGAATTGAAGACATTTATCGAGGAAAATAAGATTGATAATAGTAAATTTGAATTTCAGATGCTGTATGGCTTTCGAACGGAAATGCAGCATGAACTCGCTAAGGCAGGTTATCCATTCTGTACGTATATCCCATTTGGTACGGATTGGTTTGCATACTTTATGCGCAGGCTTGCTGAGCGACCGCAAAATATTAATCTAGTAATGAAGGATGTTTTTTATACGAATGAGGATAAATTAAAAAGAGGGCCAATAGTTCTTGGGGGGATTGCTCTTTCGTCAGCACTGATGTTGTTGGGGAAAAGGCGAATGAGGAATAGAAAGGCAGTATAATAGTTATGAAAAAGGACCGCGTCTTTTAACGATGCGTCCTTTTTCATTTGGAAAATATAAAGAGAAAAGATAGTGATTCTAAACTGCGACATAAGTATGGTACTAGTTTCGATAACATACTTTTCATAAAATTTATTACAAGTTAAAAATATGCATTCTAACCTAGTACTACTTTACATAAGATAATAAAAATTTATATTGCTTAGATTATCATTCATACTAGTTTTCATTTTAAAGAGAAAGGTGGGCGGAAGGTAAAGGACTAAATAAAAAAATAATAAGGAGCTAAAATAATGCGGAAATTAGTTAACGCTTTCTTTCTGTCGGTTGTATTAATCTTGTTTCTAGCAGCCTGTGGATCTAAATCCGAATCAGATGATGCCAATGCAGAATTTGATCTTGTGGAGCCTGGTTATTTAACAATTGTTTCTTCAGGTGGATTTATTCCTTTTACTGACATGAAAGACGGAGAGATGGTTGGATACGACATAGATGTTGGAAGAGAAATAGCGAATATACTAGGATTGGAGCCCAAATTCGTCAAAGCGGAATTTAGCGGGATGATAACTGGAATTCAAACTGGACGCTATGATCTAGCGATTAACAGTCATACCATAACAGAAGAACGAAAAGAACAGGTTAATTTTACTCATCCGTATTACTATTCTGGCTCGATGATTTTTTCACCTCCCGGAAGTGATATCAAAACCGTAGAGGATTTGAAAGGGAAAACTGTCGCTTTAAATAGAAGCTCTAATTATTATAAAGAGGCTCAAGCATATACGGATAAATTCGCCTTTTATGATGATGACTTAAGAGCACTGCAAGCTGTAGCTGAAGGTCATGGTGACGCAGGAATTAATGATGCGATATCAGGTCAGACCGCGATTGCACATGGTTTAAAACTTGAAGCACACCAGCAATTTAGCTCAACGGAACAAGCGATACCGATTCATAAGGAAAAGGTGGAACTATTACAAGCAGTAAATAAGGCAATGGATGAATTGAGAGAAAGCGGAAAATTAAAAGAGCTTTCAATTAAGTGGATAGGCTTTGACGTTACGGAGCCGCCAGAAGACATTGCAGAATGAATGCCTTTATTGCTATTCATTTGAAGGAGTGAAGAACATTGGATTCCCTCTACCATTTTTTTGAAACATTTTTAGTAAGCTATGAATTATTTATTGCAGCCATGTTTTTAACAGTCGGGATAACCATTTGTGCCTTTATGTTTGCTTTAGTATTCGGAATGTTTTTCGCCTTTCTAAAGTTAACTAAGATTAGGGTGCTCATGTGGATTTCAGACTTTTATGTTTGGATTATTAGAGGAACACCACTTATTGTACAAATATTTGTATTGTATTACGGCTTAACGAACATTATCTTAATGCCAACTTTTTGGGCAGTAACAGTAGCACTTGCTTTTCATGTGGGTGGATATTTGACGGAAATAATTCGCGGTTCGATTAATTCTATCGATAAGGGTCAACAGGAGGCTGGGAGTTCATTAGGCATGAGTGCTGCTTTAACAATGAGGAGGATTATTTTACCTCAAGCTTTTAGACGAGCTATCCCTTCTTTTGGTAATCAATTTATAATTGCTCTTAAGGACTCTTCACTAGCCTCTTTTATTGGCATGCAGGAATTGTTTGGAGTAGCTAATCTTGAGGGCTCTACTAATTTTGATTTTATGACATATTTATTAGTTGTTGCCGTTTATTATCTTTTTATAGTCTATGTGTTTACGATACTTGTGAAGTTTTTAGAGAGGAAAATGTCAGTTAGTGATTAGGGAGGTATTGTATGAATGAAAAAAGTGAAATAATTCGGGTTGAAAAACTAAACAAGTATTTCGGAGACCTCCATGTGCTGAAAGATATTGATATGACAGTAATGAAAAGTGAGGTTGTTGTATTAATTGGGGCCAGTGGATCAGGAAAAAGTACTATTTTGCGCTGCTTGAATTTTCTTGAAAGAAAAGATAGTGGAACGATTACACTTGAGGGGGAAATAATAGAACCAAAAACACAGAATTTAAATAGAGTACGGGAAAGGGTAGGAATGGTTTTTCAACATTTTAATTTGTTTCCCCATAAAACGGTACTTGGAAACGTGATAGAAGCACCGATAAAAGTAAAGAAAATCCAAAAGGATCAAGCAATAAGGGATGGGATAGAACTACTGAAAAAAGTTGGGCTCAGCGATAAAATTAATGTGTATCCTTCAAAGCTTTCTGGTGGACAGAAACAACGGGTGGCAATAGCAAGAGCCTTAGCAATGAAGCCTGATGTTATGTTGTTTGATGAACCAACTTCTGCTCTAGATCCGGAGTTGGTAGGTGAGGTGCTAGCAACAATGAAGCAACTTGCAGAAGAAGGGATGACAATGGTTGTTGTTACGCATGAAATGGGATTTGCTCGTGAAGTTGGCAACATAATATTATATTTACATGATGGTAAAATTATTGAACGTGGCAATCCAAAAGAAATATTTGAAAGCCCTCGAGAGGAAAGAACAAGAGAATTCCTGAGTAAAGTATTATAGGAATGGATAAAATAAGATTTTTTACAGATGATGGCTTGTAAAGAATTTCAGTTGTAGGCAGTACAACTTTCGATGAAATGATATCATTGAAGTACAATAGTATGATGGACTCATGTCGGGTTGGATTCATCTCCAATAGAAGGGAGGTAGTGCCCGTAACATTATTCGAAGCATAGGTATGAGCATTGACTTTCGGAATGTTGATTATAGCAAGCTGCTGACATATAACCCAAAAATAAGCCCCACGTTGAGTTAACGGCTTTATTGGGTGCTCGTTTTTAATCCATATAGCACCCAAGTATCTCACCCAAAACATTCGTCATACTTGAAGTTATCCGCTTTCTATGTCATAGTATTATTGTAATAATAAATTAAATAGAATATAAGTTGTGGGGGTACCAGTGTTGCTGGTTGAGATTGTATCCGTTTAGATACTGACTCTTAGAACCTGATCTGGCTAAAACCAGCGTAGGGAACATGCTTGATACATAAATAGTATGCGCCCTAGGATTTATTTCTAGGGCGCTTTTTGGTTTTCACTGAATCTATTAGTATAAGAGCAGCCTCTATCAAACTTATATAAGGGGGTAGTTCATAATGAAAAAGATTGTATTCATTAGTTTTTTGCTCATTATACTCGCAGCTTGTGGGAATAATGATAGCGAAAGCGAAACATCTGATAATACAGATGGACAGCAGGAGTTAGAGAAAGTAACCGTTGTATTAGATTGGACGCCAAACACGAATCATACCGGTTTATATGTTGCGGCAGATAAAGGGTATTTTGAAGAAGAGGGACTTGATGTAGACATCATCATGCCAGGTGAAGCTGGTGCGGATCAGTTAGTCGCATCAGGACAAGCAGAATTTGGGGTAAGTTATCAGGAATCAATAACAGAAGCGCGAATCCAGGATATTCCAATCGTATCAATTGCAGCGGTAATTCAACATAATACCTCTGGATTTGCATCGGTAAAAGATAAAAATATTACATCGCCAAAGGATTTCGAAGGTAAATCTTACGGTGGATGGGGCGCACCGGTTGAGAAGGCGGTAATCGACTCGATTATGAAACAAGATGGTGCAGACGTTAATCAAGTTGAAGTTGTGAATATTGGTGATTCAGACTTCTTTACTGCAATGGAGCAGAATATTGATTTCGCCTGGATTTATTACGGCTGGACTGGAATTGAAGCAGAACTTCGTGACGAGCCAATCAACATGGTTTATTTAACCGATTATAGTGAGAAGCTGGATTATTACACACCGGTACTTACTGCGAATGAAAAAATGATAGAAGAGAATCCAGAAACCATTAAGAAGTTTCTAAATGCTGTTTCAAAAGGGTATCAACTTGCGATCGAGAATCCAGCAGAAGCAGCAGATATTCTAATTGAGGCAGTCCCGGATCTTGATCCTGAATTAGTGAAAGCGAGCCAAGAATGGTTAGCATCGAAATACCAAGATGATGCTGAGCGTTGGGGTGAGCAGAAACTAGAAGTTTGGGAAAATTATTCAGCATGGATGTATGAAAATGAATTATTAGAAACAGAGCTAGATAGTGAACAGGCATTTACGAACGAATTTTTACCAGAATAATGAGGAGGAATAATGATGGCAAACGCACTCGTAAGTATTCAAATAATCCCCAAAACAGCAAATGGTGAAGATACAATTCCATTTGTCGATGAGGCAATTGCGGTAATTGAAGCATCTGGTGTGAAATATCAAGTGAATGCGCTGGAGACGACGATGGAAGGCGAGTTATCAGAGCTGTTCAAGATTATTGAGAAAATGAATGAAAAAATGACGGAAAAAGGTTGTCCGAGCGTCATCTCTCAAGTTAAAGTTTTCTATAAACCTGATGGGGCATCAATGGATCAATTAACGGAGAAGTATCGCTAATGCGTACGATATTTCAAAAAGGATGGCGGCCAGCTTTGGTCCTCATCCTTTTATTCATTATTTGGGAGATTTGCACAAATATTTTTGAAATTCAAAAGTGGTTGTTGCCAGCACCATCACAGGTTATTGCAGAGGCAATCAGTGGCTGGTCAGTATATTCCGGGCATCTTTTATCAACAATCAAATTAATTATTACAGGATTTTTAATCGGCAGCAGTATTGGTATGGTTGTTGCAATCTGCTTACACCTTGTTCCTTTCTTGAGGCAGGCATTTTATCCATTATTAATTATTTCGCAAAACATTCCAACAATCGTTCTTGCACCGTTGCTCGTTATTTGGTTTGGGTTTGGGATGTTGCCGAAGATTATCGTCATTACATTGGTTTGTTTCTTCCCGATTACGATTGCTTTATTAGATGGGTTTAAGACAACGAATCGTGATTTAATGCATTATATGCAAATGGCAGGTGCATCGAAGCGACAAATCTTCTGGAAATTAGAATGGCCGCATGCACTGCCATCGTTATTTTCAGGCTTAAAAATCTCTGCCACATATAGTGTAATGGGGGCAGTTATTTCCGAATGGCTTGGGGCGAGTGAAGGAATTGGCGTCTATATGACATTGGCATCCTCTTCGTTTCGAACGGATCGTGTGTTTGTTGCGATTTTTCTAATCGTAATGCTAAGCTTATTGTTCTTTGCAATCATCATTGGTTTAGAGAAAATGGTAATTAAATGGAAGCCAAAGGAGGAGGGAGACTCAAATGAGTCATCTTGAAGTTCAGCATATTAATAAATCATTTGGGGAAAATACAGTACTTCATGATGTGTCTTTCTCCGTTAAAGAGGCTGAGTTTGTTGCCCTCTTAGGACCTTCTGGAAGTGGGAAAAGTACGTTATTTCGAATTATTGGCGGGATTAGTCATCCATCTTCGGGTTCAGTAAATTTAAATGGAGAGAATATTAATGGGAAACGTGGTTCGATTAGCTATACACCCCAATCATCATCGCTTATGCCATGGCGGACAATTTTAGATAATGTACTGCTTGGCCAAGAAATTACTGGAAATCGTGATGTGGAAAAGGCATTACAGATGATTGAACGGGCTGGGCTTAAAGGGTTTGAGCAAAGCTACCCACATGAACTTTCTGGAGGAATGCAGCAAAGGGCATCATTTATTCGCAGTATTTTAAGCCCGCAATCATTAATCATATTAGATGAACCTTTTTCAGCATTAGATGAATTTACAAGGCTTGATATGCAAAAGTGGCTTCTATCGATTTGGTCGGAATATAAACGCTCGATATTATTTGTGACGCATAATATTGAGGAGGCAATATTCTTAGCTGATCGAATCATTGTGTTATCCTCTCGTCCAGCAAGCGTTAAGAAAGAATTTACGATTCCCTTTGCCCGACCAAGAGACGAAGCAATTCTTCTTTCTGATTCGTTTCTACGGTTGAAGAAACGAATCTATCAGGAAATGAGGGGAAATAATGGAGAATAATTTTGGAAGCGCAAGAAGCCTAATTGATGCGCATATCCATTTAGATAAGTATACAAAGTCTGAGCAGCAGCTGATTATGTCTGAGATGGAATGTGCTGGAATAGAATCGCTAATCACTGTGTCATATGATTTAGCTTCTGCAAAAGAAAATTTAAAATTATCTCGTGAGCACAATAATATTAAGGCGGCGTTTGGTTTTCATCCAGAACAACAAGTGCTTAATGATGAAGCAATGCAGGAATTAATTACATTTATTGAGTTACATAATCAAGAGATGATTGCCATTGGTGAAGTTGGTCTGCCGTATTATATGCGAAAAGAAAATCCCTTCTTAAGCATAGACCCCTATTTGGAAATACTTGAGCAATTTATCATACTTGCGAAACGATACAAGAAGCCAATTGTACTGCATGCAATATATGGGGATGCAGGTGTTGTTTGTAATTTATTAGAAAAACATGCGATCAAATATGCGCATTTTCATTGGTTTAAGGGTGATACAATAACGATTGAGCGGCTGATTCGGAATGGTTACTTTATTTCCATTACACCGGATGTATTGTACGAACAGAAAATTCAGCATTTGGTCAAACAATATCCATTATCACAAATGTTGGTGGAGACAGATGGACCCTGGCCATTCACAGGACCCTTTGAAGGTCAGATGACACATCCACAGATGATTCATCAATCAATTGAAACCATTGCCTCTATTAAAGAGTTAGAAATAGCTGATGTCTATGGGCAGATCTTACGGAATACAAAACAATTTTATCAAATTTAGAAAGAATTTTTCTCCCATGTATATTTGAAATAGTTACGCGCAAACTTTAGAAGAAACGAACTGCTTGGGAGGAAAATGAATGTTTGAAAACTTTGAAGTAAAACCATTATTTGAGGATCAAGTACATGAACGGCACCAGTTTGAATTAAATTTTCAAGGGGATATTTATCAAGGGGTATTTCACGATGGAGAAATAAATTGGTTCCATCCACAGCCACATAAAGAATTAGAGGAAGAAGAACTTTCAGCAGTTGAAACAGAGGTTCATAAGTTAATGGAGGCACATTTAGAACAATAGTTTGAAAGAAAATATGAAGCGAACAAAAGAGAACAACATCTTTTCGATGTTGTTCTCTTTTTTATCTACTGAATTTTTAATGAATGATATTTCTTTTCCCATGAAATCAGCCATAATAAGCTCTTGTCCTTGTGTAAAAGCAGAAATACATTCGTTTCAAGGATTTATTCGTTGTATTATAGCCTCGGTAATATTTTCCTTGCACTAAGGAATGTCCATGTACTTAAGACAAATGGCATTGTTAAAGCGGGCAAACCATATGGCAGTAACCATGTAATCAAACTGGCGGCGAGAGGAACCGTCATACAAGCAGCGATAACTCCGGTAATGTAGGAATAAGGGTGTTTTCTCGAATTAAATACGATGGACACTGCGATACTGGTTAAGATTGCGTTATAGCCATATAACCCAAGAAAAATTAATGAACGTTCCGCACCCATGACGTATGATGTTAATAATGCTGCGGCATTGCCAATAAACGCAGCAAGTCCAATTTTCCATCCAGCCCAGAATACAGCAAAAAACAATAAAATTCCAGATATTGTATGGTCTAAGAAAAAAACCTGGCTTATACCATTGAAGATTCCTTGAGTCAAATCAATTTCACCAGTGATATCTAGTTCCCATTGGCGTAAGCTTTGAGGAACGAGCGAATCACTAATATGGAATGTGGTTAGACGATAGGAAACGAGTAAAGTAAACCATGTCAAGATGATAAATGGAAAGGTAAGAACGGGTATGTCTTCATCCTTCATAAAATGCATGAAGCTTGCCGTTAAAATGGCGGCAATAGCAGCGCCAAATAAACTGAGAATCCAGTGGGATGGTCCTGTCAGAAATAAAAATAATGCTATTCCAGTAAGTACAGAATTATAACCAAATAACCCTTGATTGAGCATCGCTTCATCTGCCCCACCAACTTTTCCAATCAGCGTTCCAATCATTGCTGATAGAATCGTAACGACACCTAAAGGTACGGATGCAATCGTAATGGCTAAAAAGATAATCGCACCTGAGACGACATTTTCAATCAAAATAACTTGTGAAATACCTTTCAATGATATCGCGATGAACGGAAAAACTCTATTAATAATTGGATGATTGCGCATTGTATCCTCCCTTAATTATCACTCATATTTATTTCTCTATATTAAACTTCCCAAAAACAGAAGGTCAATTCCAAAATATATTAAAAGAAGGATTTATTCATTAATAAATATTGTTTAAAAATGCAAGAACTGGAAAAGCTTATAAATGTTCTGTCCAAAAAAATTATTAATCGAATATATGGAGGCTTAAAATGCAATTATTACCGCGGGAAATAGATAAGCTGATGATCGTAGTGGCAGCAGATTTAGCAAAGCGAAGGAAAGAGCGTGGCTTGCGATTAAACTATCCAGAGGCTGTAGCACTACTTACTTATGAAGTGCTGGAAGGTGCGAGAGACGGGCGAAGTGTTGCAGAATTAATGGAATATGGTGCAACGATTTTAAAAAGAGAAGATGTCATGGACGGCATTCCTGAAATGATTGACGATGTGCAGGTAGAGGCAACCTTTCCGGATGGTACGAAATTAGTAACAGTACATAGTCCTATTAGGTAAAAAAACAACAGGAGGAATGAACAGATGGAACCCGGACAATTATTTTTAAAAGAAGAAGAGATTATTTGCAATGCAGGAAGGGAAGCATCAAAGGTATTCGTAACAAACACTGGTGATAGACCAATCCAAATTGGTTCACATTATCATTTTTACGAAGTGAATGATGCACTGCAATTTAACCGTGAAGATACATATGGCAAACGCCTTAATGTTCCTGCAGGTGCGGCAGTTCGATTTGAACCAGGCGATGAAAAGGAAGTAGAATTAATTGATTTTGGTGGAGAGCGTAAGGTTTACGGGTTTCATAACAAAGTGGATGGACCATTGGAAAGAGGGAATGAACAATGAGCTTTAAAATGACGAGAAAACAATATGCACAAATGTATGGTCCGACTACGGGTGATTCCATTCGTTTAGCAGATACAGATTTAGTAATTCAAGTAGAAAAAGACTTTACTACCTATGGTGAAGAGGTTGTCTTTGGGGGCGGAAAGGTCATTCGTGACGGAATGGGGCAGCATCCCCTTGTCACACGCAAAGATGGTGTTCCAGATACTGTGATCACAAATGCAGTAATTTTGGATTACACTGGAATCTATAAGGCCGACATTGGAATTCGTGATGGAAAAATTTCTGGCATTGGTAAAGCGGGAAATCCACTCGTAATGGATAATGTCGATATTGTGATCGGTGCTTCAACAGATGTTATAGCTGGTGAAGGGATGATCTTAACAGCCGGTGGAATAGATACGCATGTGCATTTTATCAATCCTGCACAGGTTGATGTTGCCCTTACAGCTGGACTTACTACTTTGATTGGTGGTGGTACTGGTGCGACCGCTGGATCGAGGGCGACAACTGTTACCCCTGGTGAATGGAATATGCATCGCATGCTTGAAGCGGCGGAGGGATTACCTATTAACGTTGGCTTTACAGGGAAGGGACAAGCGGCAGCAGAGGAACCATTAGCGGAACAAGTGCGTGCTGGAGCAATTGGCTTAAAAGTCCATGAAGACTGGGGAGCTACACCATCTGCACTCGACCATGCGCTAACAGTTGCGGATAAATATGATGTGCAAGTTGCCGTACATGCCGATACGCTAAACGAAGGAGGATTCATGGAAGATACGATAGCGGCGATTAAAGATCGTGTCATTCATATGTATCATACGGAAGGGGCAGGGGGAGGACATGCGCCAGATTTAATTAAATCAGCAAGCTTTATGAATGTTCTTCCATCCTCAACGAATCCTACTTTGCCATATACAGTCAATACAGTCGATGAACATCTTGACATGCTGATGGTTTGTCATCATTTAAATCCATCTGTTCCGGAAGATATTGCTTTCGCTGATTCGCGAATCCGAAAAGAAACGATTGCCGCAGAGGATATTCTTCAAGATATGGGTGTATTTAGTATGGTAAGCTCGGATGCGCAGGCAATGGGGCGTGTTGGTGAGGTTATTCTCCGTACATGGCAAACCGCAAATAAAATGAAACAGCAACGCGGTACAATGCAGGGAGATAGCGAGTACTCTGATAATAATCGTGTGAAACGATATGTTGCAAAATATACGATCAATCCAGCAATTACGCACGGAATTTCCGAGCATGTTGGATCGATTGAAGTAGGAAAGATTGCCGACCTCGTTCTTTGGAATCCTGCCTTTTTCGGGGTGAAACCAGAGCTGATTTTGAAAAATGGTTTGATGGTACAATCCTTAATGGGGGATGCCAATGCATCGATACCAACACCACAGCCAATCATATATCGGCCAATGTATGCAACAACAGGGAAAGCATTATCGAAGAGCTCGATTACCTTCATTTCTCAAGCTGCTTTCGATGATAAAGTTCATGAGAAATTAGGATTGCAAAAGCAAATCCTCCCGGTACATGGAATTAGGAATTTGACAAAAAAATCGATGAAACTAAACGCCGAAACTCCAGAAATCACGGTAGACCCACAAACTTACGAGGTAAGGGTGAATGGGGAACTAATTACATGTGAACCTGTTGATAAATTACCGATGGGACAGCGATATTTCTTATTTTGAGGTGAAAGCATTGATCATTGAGCGTGTAATAACAAATATTGAGCAGATGTCACAGGAAGAAATTGAAAGACGACATAAAGAAAAAGTATATTTAGAAAGTGACGATTTAATGAAACGGATTCAACGAGTTACCACAGACCATGGGAAGGAACTTGGGATTCGGTTGAAAGAAACACGCGATTTAGTTGCTGGCGATGTACTTTTTATGGATGAAAATAACATGATTATCGTTGATGTGTTAATGGATGATTTGCTTATTATCAGTCCAAAGAGCATCACAGAGATGGGAATTATTGCCCATCAGCTTGGAAATCGCCATTTACCTGCCCAATTTGAAGGGAATGACATGCTCGTACAATATGATTATCTTGTTGCTGAATTACTGGATGAATTGCAAATCCCTTATCGACGTGAGGATCGTAAAGTAAAACAAGGATTTCGTCATATAGGGCATAGTCATGATTAATCCAGCACTAGCATTATTTCAGTTGTGTGATTCTAATTTTCCAACAGGTGCATTTAGTCATTCATATGGGTTAGAAACGTATATTCAAGAAGGAAAAGTAAATAATCAAGCCACATTTTCCAAGTGGCTTGATGTTTATTTAAATGAACAGCTTGTCTATGCAGATGGACTTGCTACTCGAATTATTTATCAGGCGCTTGAAAAGAATCAGCTAGAGGAAGTATGGCAGCTTGATCGAATGCTGACAGTGCAAAATCTTCCGCGAGAAACAAGAGAAGGAACACAAAGAATAGGTGAGCGGATGCTGAATCTTGTTGAATCCTTATATAACGTGCCGGTTATTACTCAATATCAAGAAAGAATAAAGAAGAAGCTGTCGTATGGTCATCCAGCCATTGTCTTTACAATGATTGGGCATCATCTTCAGGTTTCCGGGCGGGAAACGACGCTTTATTATCTCTATTCCAATCTGACAACACTAGTACAAAATGCAGTTCGCGCAATTCCATTAGGACAAACGGCAGGCCAGAGGACGATTCAGCAATTCCAACCGATGCTAGTAAAAGCACTTGAAAAAATTCAAGGCTTAAAGATGGATGACTTTGGGATTATCTCACCAGGACTTGAGCTATCCCAAATGAAGCATGAACGCGTAAATATTCGAATTTTTATGTCTTGATAATCGGCTTTTATTAGGTAAGGAGAGGTAATGAATCGTTGATATAAAATGTGAACTATGAGCTACGTTGATTTCCGCTGCGGACAGTCGCGCATTCAGAGGGCAACGCGGTCTGCTCCTTCGGAAAAAGACCACTTCCGATAGATCCTCAGTCGTTGCTTTTCCCGCAGGAGCCTCCTGTTCCCTGCTACAATCAACAGCGATAAGAGAGGTAATACCGTCGCATTTTATAAAGAGAAAGATAACCGCCCAACCAACCCTAGCGGGAGAAATACACGAAGACTCCTGCAGGAAGGCTCACCAGCTCCCCGCGGAAAGCGTAGTGTATTTCTGGAGCCACGGCCATGGACGCAAATATCATCCTAAGTTAGTTCGCACTTTATATAAATAGCATTAAATCAAACGAAATGAATGAAATTTTTTAAATGGAGGAGTTATACATATGGAACCTGTTAAGATTGGCGTTGGCGGACCTGTTGGCGCTGGAAAAACATTACTAGTTGAAAAATTAACACGGCATTTAGCAGATGAAATTAGCATGGCAGTTGTAACGAATGATATTTATACAAAGGAAGACGCGAAGTTTCTAATTAAGAATGGCGTGCTAGAACAAGACAGGATTATTGGCGTAGAAACGGGCGGATGTCCCCACACTGCAATTCGCGAAGATGCTTCGATGAACTTCGCAGCAATTGATGAATTAATCGAGAAAAATCCTGATATCGAGCTTATCTTCGTTGAAAGTGGTGGAGACAATCTAGCTGCAACGTTTAGCCCAGAGCTCGTTGATTTTTCCATTTATATAATCGATGTGGCACAAGGAGAGAAGATTCCAAGAAAAGGCGGACAAGGAATGATTAAATCAGACCTATTCATCATTAATAAAACCGATTTAGCCCCGTTTGTTGGTGCTAGTCTTGACGTAATGGCTGCTGATACAAAGGTTTTTCGTGGGGATAAAGCCTTCGTGTTTACAAATTTAAAGGATGAAACAGGGCTTGATCAAGTAATAGAGTGGCTAAAAAAAGATGTACTCCTTAAAGGGCTAAATGAGCATGCATGAGTGGACAGGTGAATTGCGTCTAGATATAGAAAATCGACTTGGAAAATCAGTAGCAAAGAATGTCTATTTTCAAGGTGCTTTAAAAGTGATGCGTCCCGTTTATCATGATGATTCTGGTCAGGTTTGTTATTATATATTGAACCCTGGTGGCGGCTATTTGAATGGAGATCGCTACCGAATTTCGATTTCGCTTGAAGAGAATGCATCTTTAATTTTAACTACCCAATCCGCTACGAAAGTATATAAAACACCGTTCAAAGAAGCGTATCAAGAAACGGAAATTAACTTAAAAGCGGGAAGCCTGCTAGAATATATTCCTGATCCGTTAATTGCTTATCGTGACGCGAAATATAAACAAATCAATCGGATTCATATGGAGGAGGGAGCGACCTTATTCTATACAGATGTGCTTACGCCAGGCTGGTCACCTGAGGGGGAAAAGTTTAGCTATGATAAGCTCCAATTAATCAATGAAATCTATTTTGATGGTGCGTTAGTCGTCTATGATCATATTAAATTAACACCTGCTGATCAAAGAATAAAAGAACTTGGATTTATGGAAGGATTCTCCCATTTAGGATCGATGATAGTAGTAGGCGAGCAAACGAATGCAGAGTTATTGGAGCGGCTATATGAAGCTGTAAATTTAGATACAGCGAAATATAAGATAGGATTATCTATGTTATCGGTAAAGGGATTCTCGGTTAGGGTACTCGCTAATTCGACACAAAATGTTGAATCAATATTTTCTAAGATACACCACATTATCAGGAAAGAATGGTTTGATAAGAAACCATCCTTACTTCGGAAATATTAAATAATTATTCCATACTTTTTCAATAAAGTATGGTTTTCCTTTTTAGTTCTAAAAAAGTATAATAAGGAAAGCAAAGCTAACATGTTATTCAAGGGGTTTAATCTATGAGAGGAACAGTCTATTTAGCAATTATTTTTTCACAGCTTCTCTTTATTATTTGTCTACCAGTATTTTTTCAACTTTTTTCTTATTTACACTCGGTTGTCATCGCAGTGTTATGGATGTGCATGACAGCGTTAGTATTCTTTCTAGTATTTTTTATTAGAAAAGATATAATCTTGATTCCTAGGTGGCTGTTGAATCTACTTCTTATTATCTATTCGCTATGTCTATTCTTGTTGTTATTCTTCAGACCAAGTGAGCAGGTTTATGATAATTGGAACTTGCTTCCGTTTTCGACAATCAGCTTTTTTTTGACAGAGGATGTAAGGCCGCTTGTTGCGTTTTACAATCTAGCTGCAAATATTGGATTGTTTGTACCATATGGGCTGGTTATTATGATGAATCGGCTGAAAAAGATTATGCAGTTTTTGCTGCCATTATTGTTCATTAGTATGATAGAACTCTTTCAATATATTACCCGGCGAGGTAGCATGGATATTGATGATCTGATCCTAAATATGTTCGGTGTGTATGTTGGGTATTTGCTAACACCAGCTTTTCAACGTGTAGTAAGGCTTAAGGTTAACGAACGCAGAGGAAATCTATGAATTTATGGCTGAATGTTAGGTATAAAGCAATCTAGTATTAATATAGTAGTTCAATTGTTCACTCTGTGTGCACTACTATTGATAGAATTGGGCTACCCTTCATTATTTATGCAGGTTTCTTTGGAGGAATTGGTATTATTCAGAGTTCTCGATTAAAATAAAGAAGTAAGTAGAATAATAAAGCAATCCAAAATAATCGATTTTTCGACAAATATAGGGGAGGGATAGGCATTATGTACGAACTTAAAACAAAAGAAACGAATAATAGTGTAATCGAGTTTATTGAAAGTGTGGATAGTCCAAAGAAACGTGAGGATGCCTATAAATTATTGGATATTTTTACGGAAACAACTGGATTTGAAGCAAAAATGTGGGGACCGAGTATTATTGGCTTTGGATCGTATCATTATAAATATGATTCTGGTCATGAAGGAGAAGCAGCACTCGTTGGCTATTCTCCTCGTAAAGCAAAAATCAGCTTGTATTTAATGATGGACGAACACCGGAGAGAAGAATTGCTCAAGCAGTTCGGTAAACATACAGTCGGAAAGGCTTGTGTATACATAAATAAATTAGCGGATATTGATGTAGAAGTATTGAAAACATTAATCAGCGAAACGGTAGCATATACACAAAAGCAGTATCCAGAGTAAAATTTTGCAAGTAAACTTTTGAAATGAAAAGGTGAAGGTTATTTCCATTTTACGTTCCTTAAGAAAAATCTATCAGTTTTTTATTGATCGACCATTTAAAATAGGAGAAGCTATCAATGATTGCTATGAGGTACGGCGGATTATCAGCTCCGGCAGCTATGGCATTGTTTATCTGTGTAAAGATTCAAGAACAGATGATAATCTAGTTATCAAGCAGCTTCGACCAAGTAAGCGTCGTAGTAAAAGTGAAATTAAGCTATTCAAAAATGAAATCTCTATATTACGTAAGCTTGATCATGAATATATGCCAATGCTTTACGAAGCGTTTTTAATAGAAGGAAATTATTTTTATGCAATGACATTCATTGATGGTGACGACCTTGACGAGCAGCTTTTTTCAAATAAGAAGACGTTTGATGAAGGAGAATCATTATTTTTTCTCGCTCAACTGCTTGCATTGGTAGCATATCTTCATGAGAGAGATATTTACCATCAAGATCTAAGGATTCCCAATATATTACTGAAAAATAATTATCCTTATTTAATTGATTTTGGCTTGGCAATGCAGGCAGATTCAAATAACCCCTCTAATAAAAACAAAGAATTGATTCTTGAAATGAAACAGCAAGACTACTTTGACCTTGGAGATATCCTGTTGTTCTTATTTTATTCAACATATGAAGCGAAGAATAAAAAAGCCCTCCCATGGACAGAAGAACTTTCATTGACGGAGGAAAGTATTCGTTTGCTCAAGAGATTATTGAAAATAGAAAAACCCTATATGAGTATTAAGGAGATCTCAGCAGACCTCCATGCGGCAATCAAAGCAGTTAATCAGGAATAAATTAACTGCTGCTTCTTCGACCTCTTCTTTTGTAACGGTCACTTCCACTCAGTGGATAAGAATTGAATCTTCTGCTACTGCTGCTGCCTCGACGATAATAATTTTTTCTCCGGCTGCTACTGCTATCGCGGTAATAGCGATGTCTTCGGTCACTGCTGTCATGACGGTAGTGACTGTGACTTCTATGATGACTGCTATCTC
The DNA here is from genome assembly GCF_003352005.1 of Oceanobacillus zhaokaii. Classification (GTDB taxonomy): domain Bacteria; phylum Bacillota; class Bacilli; order Bacillales; family Amphibacillaceae; genus Oceanobacillus; species Oceanobacillus zhaokaii. The sequence continues at coordinate 2,525,455 of NZ_CP024848.1, read as the reverse complement.
GACGATAACGATCATGTCTGCGCGCACTGCTGCCTTGGGAAAGATGCTTGATTTGTTTCATGATTTTTTTAAACATGTTGATCTCCTTTCACCTTTCATAGGTATTTTTGAAGGTATAAAAAACTTTCTCACAACATTAGTGAGACTGTGAGTATTTGTAAATGTTAGTCTATCATAAAGTAATTATATGGAGAAAGTGTAAACTCTATACGATACAATCGTCGGAAGTATTATTTGCAAAGAAGGCATGAAAATGAAAAAGAAAAAAATACATAAAACAAATGCAATACGTATATTAGAAAAGGAAAAGATCGCTTTTGTGGTGCATGAGTACCCGTGGAATGAAGAACATATCGACGCTGTAACTGTCGCTGAAAAAGTAGCGATGCCGGTGGAAAAAATTTATAAAACCCTTGTCACAAAAGGGGATAAAACAGGAATTACAGTTGCGTGTATTCCAGCAAATAATACGCTAGATTTAAAAGCTCTCGCAAAGTTGAGTGGCAATAAGAAGATGGAAATGCTGCCAATGAAGGAATTAGAATCAGTGACAGGGTATATTCGCGGTGGCTGTTCACCAATTGGCATGAAAAAGACTTTTCCTACTTTTATCGCAAAAAATGCACAATCAATAAAAACGATTATTGTTTCAGCAGGAAAGAGGGGAATGCAAGTTGAACTAACTCCACATGACTTGCAAAAAGTGACGGCTGCAGTATTTTCTGATTTTACATTAGAATAAAGATTAACAAGAGCGAACTAGCTGTTCACTCTTGTTAATTGAGTGAATCATTTCTTAGCTATTTAAGATTTTTGTGAAATAAAGTGATATTTTACATCATCAGTAGATTCATCATAATCAACCTCAAAATCATATCCACTAAAGAACCAATCATCAGCCTTTTCTGCAAAATATGTGATGCCATCAATCGTAATTTCTCCTAATAGATCGCTGGATGGTTCTGTAACCTGAATAGCAACGGAAAAATTATCATGAACCTCCGTACTCCCATATATTTTTCCATAGAAACGAACAGCTCTCCCTGTTTCTACGCCTACTTCTTCTTTAAACCATTTATGTGCATTATCAGATACTTTAATTTTCATCATTTTAGTTTTCGCAGAATTCAACTTCTGTGAATCCTCCTTTCCACCATCATTGCTTTTAGTTTAGCACACTGCATTTTTATTGTGTAGCAATACAATTTACGATTAATCTATCTCCTAAATATGAAGATGTCTCTTATTATTTCGACTATTTTAATAAATGCACTAGAATATAATTCTAAATTATGATAGTATTTTTAATTAAATAACTAGGTGAATATTGCTAGTATCTTAAGCATTCTAATTATTCATTACTATCAGTTATCAGCAGGAGGACACAGAAATGAAAACATTAGGTAAGATCAGTAATTTTGCTACAAGTACGTTTGCGATTTGGGTGATTATCTTTGCAGTACTTAGCTTCTTAATGCCAGAAGGATTTGCTTGGATTGCACCACATATTTCGCTTTTACTAGGAATCATTATGTTCGGGATGGGGCTTACCCTTTCTGTAAATGATTTTAAAGGGGTTTTTCAAGCACCGAAAAGTGTTCTTATTGGGGTGGTTGCGCAATATACAATCATGCCATTAACGGCATTTGGACTTGCATATGTATTCAATTTACCGCCAGAAATCGCTGTAGGGGTAATATTAGTTGGTTGTTGTCCAGGTGGAACAGCATCAAATGTTATGACATTTTTAGCGAAGGGAAATACGGCGTTGTCAGTAACAATCACAGCAATTTCAACATTGCTTGCACCTATTTTAACTCCAGCATTAACCCTTTTACTTGCAAGTCAATGGTTGCCGGTATCATTCATGGACATGTTCCTTTCAATTGTTAAAGTCGTATTAATTCCAATTGTTTTAGGTGTGGTTGTTCGTTTATTATTTAGTAAACAAGTTGACAAGAGTGTTGCAGCTTTACCGCTCGTTTCGGTTATTGGTATTGTTGGAGTGGCAGCGGCCGTTGTTGCTGTTAATAAGGAATCCATAGTTACTTCCGGTCTTTTAATTTTTGCTGTAGTTGTATTACATAATTGTTTAGGATTATTATTTGGTTATATAGTAGCCAAGTTATTAAGACTTGATTTTAAAGATCAAAAAGCGATCTCTATCGAAGTAGGGATGCAAAATTCTGGTCTTGGTGCATCGCTTGCTATTGTTCACTTTGAGCCAATTGCCGCTGTACCAAGTGCTATATTCAGTGTATGGCATAATATCTCGGGCCCACTTCTTGCAACATGGTGGGGGAAAAGAGATAAAGATAATAAAGACCATAAGATAGTAGCTTAATTTATTTATTGATGTAAAAAGCAGAAAAGACCTGTATGGCGAAGATTGATTATTCCTCATACAGGTTTTTTCTATGGTAATTATTTGATAAACCAAGAGGAGTAATAGCCACTTAGCGGATAGGTAGACTACTTAAGAAATGCCAAGTCTAGGTTTAATTGCTTTACTATAGAGTCTTGAATCATATGCTCGGCAAACTTCGTGAATTTCCAGCAATTAAATTTATATGAAACCTTTCATCGCCTTACATCATCTAACTAATAGGTCAAACGGAAAGGAGTAGATGTATTGAATATTGTTAAAGAGGTGAAAAAGGCTCAGAAGGGAAACGTTACCGCTTTTGAAACCCTAATTGTTACCCACAACGTCATAATGTATAGGGTAGCTAAAACAATCCTAAGTCGGGATGAGGATTGTGCGGATGCCATTCAAGAAGCTATTTTAAAAGCGTTCCAAAACATTCGTACATTACGTGAGTCTGCTTATTTTAAGACATGGCTATGTCGGATTATTATCAATGAATGTAATCAAATTCATCGGCAAAGGAAGAATCTGATTTCCATGGAAGAATGGGTGGAGCCTTCAGCGGAGGAAGTTGGTTATGAACAATTTGAACTTGAACAAATACTAGATGCCTTGCCAGTGGAACAATCACAATTACTAAAAATGTTTCATATTGAGGATATTTCCGTTTTTGATTTGGCATTAATATTTGAAGTGCCTGAGAACACTATAAAGACAAGGCTTAGAAGGGCACGTGAAAAAATGCGGGATATACTGCTGAAAAAGGAGGAGGGGATCAAATGGACAGATGGGAAAAAGAATTAAAAAGTAAAGTTAACCGAACGATGCCTACCGTTGTTGATGAGCGGATACAAGAATCATTAAACCAACTGCCAAGAAAAAGACGACCTCATATTTTTTCTTATGTAGCTATAGCCATCATAGCAAGTATACTTTTTATTGTTAGTGCATCATTAATCTCTCCAACGGTAGCTGATACAATAAAATCAGTTCCTGTTATTGGATCTATATTCAGCATGATTGGAGATATTAGTGAGCAAAAAGGTAGTGAGAAGGAGCTCACCACTTTATTAGGGGAAGAAATAGAGGTAGGAGGGCAGACGATTATTTTTACCGAAAGTTTATATGACGGCTCAACCATTCATATTGGCTATCTCATAGAATCGGAAACAGTTGATGGAGTGTTTGGAGAGGAATTCTTTTATAATTTACAATTAACAATCGATGGAAAAAGCCTTACTTATGGTTATGGAATGGGACAAAGAGGAGATTTCTTAGAAAATGGAGACTATGCAGGTATCTTTACAATCGATATTGATAAGGATGAGCTTCCGGGGGATCAATTTATGCTTGGGATACATTCAAGGTATGAAAATAAAGATTGGGAAATAGCGCTGCCAATTGTATTGCAAGGTGAAAATCAATCATTTCTTGTGAATCAAACAAAAGGAATGAAAGATTTAGTTATGCATTATGATAAGATAACCTTCTTTCCGACTAGTACGGAAATAGATTTTCGTGTAGTAATGGATGAGGATATTAGTGATAAATACATGAATATGGATTATCAAGTTGTTGATAATGACGGACGTATTCTTCAGCCGCTTAGTGGCGGTGGAGATGGTGGAAATGAGAATGGGCAAATTTTATGGACATTTAAACATTACTTTGAACCGTTAGAAAATGTTCCTAAATCATTAACTGTGAAACCATTTCTATATAATACAGAAGAAACTGAGCTGGAGATTGTAAGAGAAAAATGGGAAGGCAAAGAAATCACGCTCTCTCAAGGTGAAATTGGTCAGGTGAAAATTCTGGATGTAGTAAAGAAAGATGATGTCGCTACTATCACTTTAGAAACAGATGGTACCGATGCCTATCAGCAAGCTAATAATGTTTGGATAGAAGATCAAGATGGAACGGGATATTTCAATGATCAAGCGCCTAAACTGGTGGATGGAACAAACAATAAATACCAAATTACAGCTAAGTTAGAGGGAGGCGTCATAGACGAATTGTATTTTTCTACATCGAAACTGCATGCTCCAAACTTTTTAGAGGAGCTTGAGGTGACGATTGATTTAACTGGAGTTGAAGAAGAAAAATAGAAGCTAGCGCTGAATATAAACAAACCTGTATTAGTGAAATAATCACTAATACAGGTTTGATTTTTTTTACTAACAATTGCTGTAGTTTTAAAAGTTGTTTCGACAATCTTCGGGAGTGATAGGCACTATGTGCTGCCACTTCTTATTACCGTTTCTCTTTCTCCAATGCTGTCCTAATATATCCAAGAAATTCATTTGCTTTCTTTTCAGGCGCTTTTGTTAATAAACTCACAATTATAAATAAAAGTGTTGAGATAACGATTCCCCAAATTCCGGATGCAAGTCCTAATGGTTTTATTTGTGTCAATTCAATAATAACTACGATTAATCCACCAATGATGACACTTGTTAGAACTCCTGCTGCTGTTCCTCTTTTCCAGAAGAAAGTACCGATAATAGCTGGAACTACTACTAGTAATCCAGCGGAGGATGCTACGGATAGTACCGCAATTAAATTTACTTCAAGCTCTGCAAATAGAAATGCTAGTATTGCAATGATTGGGATTACTAATTTCCCAACACGAAGCTGCATCAAATCTGTAGCACCTTTCTTTAAGTTCCCATAAACATCACGAGCGAATAAGGATGATAATGTAAGCAGGATCGAATCAATAGTTGATACTGCCGCCGCCATAATTCCGACCATGACAATGGCTCCTAAAATAGGTGGTACCAGGTCAGAAGACAGTAGTAATGGTGTAGCTAAATCAGCATTTTCTAATCCAGGGAATTTAATAGCTGCAGAAAATCCCCAGACGATAGCAACTATAGTATAGATAAAACCAAAAATCATGAAGCCCATTAACATTGTTTTTAAGCTTTTCAGGGATTTTGGCATATAGAGCCTTTGGCTGACTTGTGGGTTGGAAAGACTAAAGAAAAACCATGGTATTGTCATCCCTAGAAAAGTTGTGAAATTCCAAAAACCATTACCAGGCACTGTAAGTAATTCGGAATGATCGGTTTCTAATGTATGTATGAAATCTCCTAACCCACCCAATTTACTTATTATTATAATTACTACTACAGTGGATGTAATAATCATAAATAATGCTTGCAGGGAGTCGGTCCATGCTACAGAGCGAATTCCAGCAATAAACGAAAATACGATTGCAAGTACCGTTGCGATAATGACTCCTGTTGTAAATGATATTGCATTGTCTGTCATCCCTTGTAATAAATATCCCACACCCGCAAGTTGTACTGCACTATAAGGAATTAAAAACAAACAGCTTGAGATTGAAACAACAATTGCAACAGCCTTATTATCATATCGATCTCCTAACATTTCAGAAGGTGTAACATAGCCGTATTTCTTTCCGACTAACCAAAATCTGGGACCAAAAAATGCAACTAAGGAAACCCCCATTAAATAAATAAGCTCAAATCCTAAAGCGCCAACACCACCCATATAAGTTAGCCCTGATAGTCCTACTAGCATAAATGCACTGTAAGTTGTTGCGCTATAGCTTAGTGCTGACACAAACCCATTTAATTTTCGATCCCCTATGAAATAACTAGACATACTTGATTGTTTCCCGCTTCTTGATAAATAGGCAACAAAAAGCGATGCCAAAACATATATTGCAATTGCCCACCATACATAAGTTGTGCTCATCTCTATTTACCCCAATTCCTAGAAATAAAATAATTCATTATTATAACAATAAGTGTTAGCACGATCCATATTAATAAGCTGCCATACCAATTAGCTACTTCCGTTAAAATTGTATACGGCAGTATATAAGCTAATAATATAATTACTAAAATCGCTAATGCCCACTTCCATTCATTTGCCTTCAAATCAATTCCCCCTAATATTATGTGCAGTATTTCACTTAGTTTTCCCTGTTATAGAAAAAATAACTCATTTACCATAAAGTATAATAAGAATAATATCAAATAATAATTATTTTGCCTATCTAATTTACTTAATACAGTTAGGAGAAAAATGATAAGTAATATATTTCACTGTTCTGTTGTAAGTGCAGGAAGAATTAATCTTAGATTGCTCTAGCACAAAATAGACCCTTATACCACTATATTCTTAAGAGGATATTAAGAATAATGGTATAAGGGTCTATTTTTAGGTTTGGTATTCGATTCGTGGCATTTACCTAAATTGTTTGTCAGGAAGAATAATAGCTTTTACATTGAATTAATCGTGCCTTTGTTGTGGTTAACTCATGGGGATGTTAGTTTGGATTGGTGCACATGAATCCTCTACACTCTCCATTGTTGTTGAACTTGGTTTAATGCAAGCTGGAAAATTTCCTCTTCCGTTGAATCCCGATGTGTAATTACATTAGTATGATAATAACGATCAGAAAATTGAACTGTAACATTTACTTGTATCATTAATGCCACCTCTTTCTATAGTTGTTGTGTTAAAACCAAAGTATATTAGTTAGTTTTTAAATTTCTCAGGAATACAGATGGAAAGCAATATATCATCTTGCTTTACTAAAAAGTCTGCTGAAGAAGGTAGATTTTCCTTTAGCATTAGCTTCTTCAATTGATGCTGCGGTCAAGCGCTGTGTTTCTAGGCGCTCATTCATAACTTGCATTAAATGTTTATCACGTTCATTTAACCGATTATTAATGTGTTCCTGTTGTTTATCTAATCGTGTGACCAGTTCCTTTATAAGCGCATTTTGGTTTTCCATCATGCCTTTTAATTCATCGTATTGTTTATTAGCAGGCTGCAGAATTGGAGGACTCTCTTGTTGTATTTCCCTGTTTGCTTCCTTGCTAAACTTCTCAATCACAATATTCGTTGCTTGTTCTACTGAAATCGATGATTTTCCCCTTAATTCCTTTAAGTATCGAAGTGCCATAATATCACTGTCTACAAATAATCGTGCATTATTCTTTGTCTTAAAAAACTCATAGCCAACCTTCTCGAGATATTGTGCATATTTCCTCACTGTTGTGACACCCATATCGAGCATTACTGCTATTTCACTAGTTGTATAAGCCTTCTCATTCATACCCATATCGTTTTCCATATTATCACCCCATATTGAATAGTTCAACATTAATTCTTAATTTTCCTTCTATTACGAAAAAATAATCGAATATTTTTTGAGTAGGCCTATTTGACAATCTATCTATTTCAGTGTATATTTATATTGAATTAAAGATACTTTAAATAAAAATATTTTAACTATAATGGAGGTATGATCCATGAACCATTTAAAAGGAATGCACCATGTAACCGCAATTACGAGCAGTGCTGAAGAAAATTATAAGTTTTTCACGAATGTTTTAGGAATGCGTTTAGTGAAGAAAACAGTAAACCAAGATGATATTCAAACATATCACTTGTTTTTCGCAGATGATAAGGGGAGCGCGGGAACTGATATGACGTTCTTTGATTTTCCGGGAATTCCTAAGGGGCAGCATGGGACGAATGAAATTTATAAAACATCTTTCAGGGTGCCAACAGACGCTGCATTAGACTACTGGGTAAGACGCTTTAACCGTCTAGAGGTGAAGCATACGGGGATTAAAGAAACGTTTGGTGTGAAGACCCTTTCCTTTGTTGACTTCGATGATCAGCAATATCAATTGATTTCTGATGAAAATGACAAAGGCATTGCATCGGGAACGCCATGGCAAAAAGGACCAGTACCGCTTGAATATGCGATAACAGGATTAGGACCGATCCATGTACGTATTGAACAATTCGATTATTTCAAGGAAGTATTAGAAAAGGTTCTATTATTTAAAGAGATTGCACAAGATGGATCATTGCATTTATTTGAAGTTGGTGATGGTGGCAATGGAGCGCAAATCTATGTTGAGAAGAATGTAGTGTTACCACCTGCTCGTCAAGGATTTGGAACAGTGCATCATGCGGCATTCCGTGTTGAGAATCGCGCTGTCTTAGAAGAGTGGATTGAACGAATGAGCAGCTTTGGATTCCCAACATCTGGATATGTAGATCGTCACTTTTTCGAGTCATTATATGCAAGAGTTGCACCACAAATCTTATTTGAGTTTGCAACAGATGGCCCTGGGTTTATGGGGGATGAACCTTATGAAACACTTGGAGAAAAGTTATCTTTACCTCCGTTTTTGGAACCAAAACGTGAGTCAATTGAAAAAATGGTGCGCCCAATTGATACGGTTAGAAGTACGATTGATTTTGTGAAAGAATAAGCAGTTAAATCCGCTCGTTGTTCATTATGGACATCGTGCGGATTTTTTAGTAGTTAAGAAAGTATAGAGATTTTCTTACTACATAAGTGCAACTAAGGCTGTCACCGAAGGGCTTGGTTAAACCTTAGTTTTCTAATGTTTTATAACAATTCAGATAGATTGGGTGCTAACTTTTGCGGATTGCGATATCATTCGTTACACTAAAAAGAGATGAAAGGGGCTGAGTTGATGGAGCAATTACAAGTAGGAAGAGCGAAGTTAACATGGTTAAATGGAGGGGTATCGTTTCTTGATGGTGGGGCAATGTTTGGGGTGGTTCCTAAAGCATTGTGGGCAAAGAAATACCAACATAATGAGAAAAATCAGATTGAACTGCGTGCTGACCCGATTCTTTTGCAGATCGATGGGAAGCATTTTCTTATCGAAACAGGGCAAGGAAATGATAAACTAACGGAAAAACAATTACGAAATTTTGGTGTAATAGAACAAGCTTCAATTAATGAGTCGTTAGCTAAACTCAGGTTATCTGCTGACGATATTGACGCGGTGTTAATGACGCATTTACATTATGATCATGCGAATGGCTTAACGAAGAAAGCAGGAGAGAAAACTTACATATCGCAATTTACCAATGCGGTAATCTATACATCTGCGATTGAGTGGAATGAGATGCGCAATCCGAATATTCGCTCTGTGAACACGTATTTCGAGAGCAATTGGCAGCCCGTTGAGGAACAGGTAGAAACATTTGCTGACGAAATTGAAATTGTGCCAGGCCTGCGTTTGATTCATACTGGAGGTCATAGTGAGGGTCATTCAATTATTGTTTTTGAGGATGGAGAAGATTGTTTCATCCATATGGCCGATTTAATGCCGACACATGCACATCAGAATAAATTATGGGCACTTGCATATGATGATTATCCAGTCACTTCAGTGCATGAGAAGGAGTATTGGATGGCTTATGGTTATCGTAAGGAAGCGTGGTACACTTTTTATCATGATGCCTATTATCGTGCAATTAAATTTAATCATGCAGGAGAGAAGATAGCCGAAGTGGCGCGTGTTCGATATCCATATAAATAAAAAAGGATCGGCCGATGTGCCGATTCTTTTTTCATTAAGCAGTCTGTACGGATTCGATAATGCCACCCGTTTCTAAATCTACATAAAATTCATATTGCTTATTTTTACCGTCGATACTACGCGTAATCCCACCACGATATGCGTTAAATACAAGGCCATTTTTTTCAATTTCCTCTGGTTTCATATAAATCCATGAGCCACTGATTGGTCCGTTTTTCTTATATGCTTCCTTTGCATTATGTAATGCTTTTTCTGGGGAAATTTTTTGATAAAGATCGACTTGCTGCTTCGCCAAGAAACCTACAGCTGCACCTATTCCGAATGCGAGAAAGATATCTCTTTTCTTCATTTCCTTCACCTACTTTAAGATAATAATCAATATGTTTGCCGTTTCTATTAGTAAATAGTATACAATATAAAATATGAAAATGAAAACGTTATGATGCTGTAGGGGAATTTTCCCAATTAAAGCAGGGAGTGGAAAATCTAAATCGCTTTCCGGTATAATGAGGTCATTACATAGTAAAAAGTGGAGGGATTATATTGAACCAAGAGACGTTAGATCTTTTTAAAAATTTAACAGAACTACCGGGTGCATCGGGGAATGAACATCTTGTTCGGGCATATATGAAAGAAGAATTAGAAAAATATGCAGATGAAGTCATACAAGACAATCTTGGCGGTGTCTTTGGTGTGAAACATGGCGACGGTCCAAAGGTTATGGTAGCTGGGCATATGGATGAAGTTGGATTCATGGTGTCGCAAATAACGGAAAATGGTATGATTCGGTTTCAACCTTTAGGTGGCTGGTGGAGCCAAGTATTACTTGCACAGCGAGTGCAAATTATAACAGCAAATGGTCCAGTGATTGGTGTAATTGGTTCGATTCCGCCACATCTTTTAACAGATGCGCAGAGGAATAAACCGATGGAAATCAAGAATATGCTTATCGATATCGGTGCAGATGATCGAGAAGATGTAAAGAAAATTGGGGTACGACCTGGTGATTCAATCGTACCAGTTACACCATTCCAACCGATGGCAAACAGTAATAAAATTCTTGCAAAGGCATGGGATAACCGATATGGCTGCGGATTATCAATTGAGTTATTAAAAGAACTGCAAGGAGAAAAGCTTCCAAATAAATTATATTCTGGTGCGACGGTACAAGAAGAGGTTGGATTGCGAGGGGCACAAGTAGCGACAAATATGATTAACCCAGATATTGCATATGTTCTCGATGCATCTCCTGCAAATGACGCATCAGGTGACAAAACGGCATTCGGTCAGTTAGGAAAAGGTGCATTGCTAAGAATTTTTGACCGGACGATGATTACGCATAAAGGGATGCGAGAATTTGTGCTTGATACAGCTGAATCCAATAACATTCCCTATCAATATTTTATTTCGCAAGGTGGTACTGACGGCGGAAAAATCCATCTAAGTGGAGAAGGGGTGCCTACTGCTGTAATTGGAATTTGTTCAAGATATATTCATACAGCTGCATCGATTATTCACATCGATGATTACGCTGCAGCAAAGGAATTACTTGTAAAATTAGTGAAAGAAACAGATCAAAATACAGTAAATCACATTATGAATTCGAATTAACATGACGATTAGCTGTCACCATTATGGTGGCGGCTATTTTTAAGGGAGTTGTATAGATGGAGATTATTATTGGTTCAAAGAATCCTACAAAAGTTCAAGCAGTTGCAGAAATATTTGAAAGTGATCAAGTGAATGCAATTGAAGCAAAATCAAAAGTATCCGCACAACCATTTTCCGATGAGGAAACGAAACAAGGGGCAATTAATCGAGCAATGGAATGCAGGAAATACACGACAAACGGAATTGGGATAGGTTTAGAAGGTGGCGTGATGTTTGTTGGTGATACATTATATTTATGTAATTGGGGAGCATTAGTCGCAGAGGATTGGCGCATTTTTACAGCAAGTGGTGCACGAATTGCTTTGCCAAATGAACTTGTCGAATCGCTGAAGAATGGTTTTGAACTAGGGGAGATCATGGATGACTATGCAAACAGGAAAGAAGTTAGTACGCACGAAGGAACAATTGGTATATTCACAAATGATCTTGTTTCTAGGAAAGAAATGTTTGCACATGTCGTCAAGCTGCTTCGTGGGCAATGGGAATACTGGAAATAAAAAGCAGCAGCGATACAATTTATCCCTGCTGCTCTTTTAATCAAGTTCGATTCACAACTTTTTGTTAAAACTAGAAAAACTGCGAAATAACTTAGGATGATATTTGCTTCCTTGGCCGTCGCTCCAGAAATACACTTCGCTTTCCGCGGGGGGCTGGCGAGCCTTCTTGTGCTTCGCACTTCGAAGACTCGCCGAGGCCCTTCCTCCCGCAGGAGTCTTCGTGTATTTCTTCCGCTGGGGATAGAGTAGATCTAGAAAAATAGAATGACAAACACACACTAAATATCTACGTTGATTGTAGCAACATACTCAAAACTCGTTTGTGAATTGAAACGAATGTCTAGATTGGAAGACACAATTGTCACTTGTATCAACTACTCATGATTATCTTAGTTTCTGAAAAGCAGCCGTCTTTTAGTAAACAAGTTTAATCAAAAATATACGCCAATACATCGAGAGCTTGTTCTACGGTTTCAACAGTAACATTCGCTTTGCTGGAAAGCTCTTTCAATGGATGGATTAAGGATTCTGGTCGGATAATAATAGTAGGTTTATTCATCGAAATTGCAGTACTCACGTCCATTGCTGTGTTCCATTGGCGATATTCCTCACCAAAAAGTGCTATGACTATGTCTGCTTTTTGTAATAATACTTCTGTTCTAAAGTTATTAATCGATGATGCTGCAGCATCCTTATAAAGATTAGAAGGCTGTTTTCCTAAAACATCCTCACCTATATTATCTGAACGCTCATGATTGGTCTGTGGTGAAACAAAGGTAAACGGTAAATTTCTCTCTTCTACCTTTTTAATTAATTTTTCTCGCCAATCGTCATGAATTTGCCCTGCTAAATACACGATAAATTCCATAATTACCCCTCCATAATTATTTCAATTTAAACTAATCGTATCTAATCATGAGAGAATTGCAAATGATTTGCACATGCTTTCTAAATCAGGGGTTTAAATCGGTACAAATCTTTAGTAAGATATTAAATGGTATAAAAGCACTAAATAAGGAGGCGAGCTTGATGAATAGTTACATTCGAGTCATTATTTTCGCTCTATTTATGATATTGGTTCTAAGTGGCTGCAGCTTGAAATCAGAGGAAAATGCTATTATGGACGCGAAAGAAGCAGCAAAACAAGCATTCGAAGATGAATCTCCAATTGAAGCGAATGATGAAGTGAACGGACAGGCACTATATCTTCCGGCAAACGTAAAAGTACAGAGTGGTGATGCCACAAATCTTATTTTAGAAGATGGGGATCAAACTTTTATCGTGTTTCATAATATCAATGAAGACAGTATGAGTGAATTGAATTATCATTCAACACAAACAGAAAAGGCGTTAGCGCTGGAATCATTCAAGGATGAAGAGAGTTTCGGATATATTCGTATCCTAGAGGATGAAGGAGAAGGCTATGAATTACAGGTTGGTGTTGGTGGAGTAAAAATAACTACCTACACAACAAAGGGAAATCTAGATAAGGATGCACTTGAAATGATGAAGATGGCTAAATTCATCAGTACAGAACGGTAAAAGGCATATCAATTGAAACGCAGCTTAAACAAAGTTATTATATGAAAAAAGGAGTTGACTAAGAATGAAACAATTAGAATCAATTGAACAATATAATGAATTAGTACAAAATGAAAATGTAATTATGATGTTTTCTGCGGACTGGTGTGGAGACTGTCGATATATTGAACCAGAACTTCCTGAAATTGAAAAGGCATTTCCAGAATATACATTTGTTCATGTAGACCGGGATAAGTTCATTGAGATCTGTCAGGAGCACGGTATAATGGGAATTCCTAGCTTCTTAGCTTATAAAGATGGAAAAGAAGCGGGAAGATTTGTAAGCAAGGACCGTAAAACTAAAGAAGAAATCACAAGCTTTATTGAAGGATTATCTGCTTAACGGGATGAAGTGATGGATGACATTAGCAAGTCAAGCTAATGTCATATTTGTATGCCTGCTCAAAAATACAGATCTGTTTTTCGAAAAGGAGGGAAACGAGATCGTGAAAATGACAAGTTTTCAAATGAAAAATAGGCTGCAGAAGCGATTTGCCAATGATGCCTATAATATTTCTTTTAATCGTGACAAGGACACGCTTCGAATCGAGTGGAGGGAATCGAAGCGGGGGATGACAATTTCCTTGCCAAGTGTCATAGGCAAGTTTCAGGAGCGTGGAGAAGCAGCACTTGATGAACTTGAAGATCATGTAACAGAAGCGTTAAGAATTATGAATGAGGAGCATAATCTTGCAGGAATGGAGAAGCATATTTTTCCTGTTATTCGTTCCACCTCATTTCCAACAGAGACGAAGCGTGGTACGAAATTGATTACGAAAGATCATACTGCGGAAACGCGTATTTTTTATGCCCTTGATTTAGGTAAATCATACCAATTGATTGATGAAGCATTGCTTGAAAAAGAAGGCTGGGAGCAAGAAAGAATCGATGAAATTGCCAGCTTCAACGTCCGTTCATTATCAACGGAGTCAAAAAAAGATACGGTTGCGGAAAATGATTTTTACTTCATCGCAACACAGGACGGCTATGATGCAAGTCGAATTTTGAATGAAGCATTTTTAGAAGAGATGAAAGCAAATACTAATGGAGACCTAGTTGTTGCAGTACCACACCAGGATGTATTGATTCTTGCTGACATCAGGAACAATACAGGGTATGATATATTAGCACAAATGACGATGAAGTTTTTTGCAGAAGGACGAATTCCAATTACATCACTGCCACTTATCTATGAAAATAAAAAATTGGAGCCAATCTTTATTCTCGCTAAAAATCGTCCAGTAAAAGATTAGGAAGGATGAATTAAATGGATGTATTCTACAATCCAAATGGAATCGGTGATGTTTTACTTATTCCGTTAAAAGATGGAGATCGATACGAAATAAAACAGGAAGCATTTGGTGATATAACAAAAATCTCGTCAACAGATGGCAGTATTCTTGGTTATAATATTTTCAATGCAGCTAGCCATTTTGAAATTCAAGGTACCGGAACAATTCGCTTAACGACAGAATTACTTTCGCAACTTAAGGCATTATTTACAGAAAATAACTTGGATGATGCACTTGAATTTGATTTAAGCCCTAAATTTGTTGTTGGTTATGTACTTAGTAAAGGCCCACATGAAAATGCCGATAAATTGAGTGTTTGTCAAGTAGATGTTGGTGAAGAAGAGCCACTGCAAATCGTTTGCGGCGCACCAAATGTGGACGCAAATCAAAAAGTTGTGGTTGCGAAGGTTGGTGCAACAATGCCGAGCGGTCTGCAAATAAAACCATCAGAACTTAGAGGTATGCCTTCAAACGGTATGATTTGTTCGCAAAAAGAACTAGGTTTACCAAATGCACCAAAAGAAAAGGGAATTTATGTGCTTGATGATTCCTATACCATTGGTGAAGAATTTAAGTTTTAACAACAAACAACCCAGCTTAACAGTTTGGGTTGTTTTTTTCAGTAAGGAGGGATAACTAGTTTCTTAATGCCTTTGTTTCTAAGTAGTATTGGCTCCAAGTAAAATAATGTGAAATATCATCTTGGTCTATTCGAAAAGATAGGCTACACGGAACGGGAAAAAATGATAAAATAGAAATTAATGATTTTATGGAAATGGAAATGAGTGAATACATATGTGGAAACAATGGAAAAATAAATTTAAAAGTATATTCGGAGAAGAAGAAGAGGAAGAGCATACTGAGAGAGAAACCTCTCACGACAATGCAGCCCAAAACGTAAAGGCGAGGGTAACTTATCAATATCCTAAGAAATCTTCTTTTCGGTTTCCTGTAATCCCAGATGAGAGGGTTGGGAAGAAACAAACGGATAATACACCTGCCTATCGAAAGAAAGATACGCCTAATCACCTAAGAAAGGAAACACCTAATTATCAAAGGAAAAGAGAAGAAAAAGTAATTAAGGAAAATAAAAGTCCTGAAAAAATAAGTAATAAAGTATATAAAAAGACGAATACACCATTTCAAGTATCAGAGGTTCCATCGCCAATCTACGGATTACAAAAGAGGAGAAAAGAGATTGAAGATGTGCCAGCATATATGCGAAAAGAAGAAAAAACGGAGCAAGAGAGTCAAATTGCAAGTACAGTAGAAGAGAAATTAGAAAAACCAACCGAAATGAAACCTGTAATCGTTCCACAAGCAAAAGACAGTATCAATGTTGAAGTAAACTCCTTAGAGGAACCAAAGCAGGAAGTACAACAAGTAATTGGCGAGGCTAAAAAGGAAGAAAGCCAAATATCTCGTGAAAACAATCAGAAGGATTATCAAGCACATAAGGAAATCAAGCAGGATGAAATCATTCGTAAAAAGGATAAGAAGCCAGCACCATCGAACGTAAGAAAAATAGAGCCGGTACAAAAACAACGCGTTGAGAATAAATCACCATTTAATGTCATCATGACACCAAGAGATAAAAAGAATTTATTTGAAAAACGCAAACGGTTAGCAAATGCAGAAAACGAACAGAATCGGGTTTCAGAGCTACAAAAGGAAGCGCCGGAAATACATCAGGTGGTAATGCAGGAGAACGAACAAAGATCAGCAACGAGCAATATTGTGCCGATGAAACCAGCGTCAAGCATAAGCAAACACGCAGCAAATACAGGTCAAGCAGTAAAACAAGTTGAGAGAAAAGAAACTTATATTCCAGATCATTTATTAAATGATCCAGTTCCAAAGAGTGATGAAAATTATGTTTGGGTGGAAAATCAGCAAGCATTACTTGAACAAACATTGGAACATTTTAATGTTCGGGCGAAAGTTGTGAAAGCAACCCAAGGGCCCTCCGTAACAAGATTTGAAGTCCATCCAGAGCTTGGGGTTAAAGTGAGCAAGATAAAAAGCTTAAGTGATGATTTAAAGTTAAATATGTCTGCTAGAGATATTCGAATTGAGGCACCAATACCAGGGAAGAATACCGTTGGAATTGAAATACCGAATCCAAAGGCACAAATGGTTGGATTACAAGAAATATTTGAAACAGATGCATTTAAAAAAGAAACATCGCCACTCACAATTGCGCTTGGATTAAGTATTGAAGGAGAGCCAGCTGTAACGAATGTCCAGAAAATGCCGCATGGTTTAATCGCCGGTGCGACTGGATCTGGTAAAAGTGTATGCATCAATACGATCCTGATAAGTCTAATTTATAAAGCCAATTATGATGATGTTAAATTCCTGCTAATTGATCCAAAAATGGTTGAGCTTGCACCATATAATGGCATACCACATTTAGTATCCCCAGTCATTACAGATGTAAAAGCTGCAACAATGAGCTTAAAATGGGCTGTTAATGAGATGGAAGATCGCTATGAAAGGTTCGTTCATGAAGGGGTACGTGACATTGAGCGTTATAATAAAAAAGTTATCCAACAAGGTCGCGCTGACAAAAAAATGCCGTTTATTGTTATCGTCATTGATGAATTAGCAGATTTAATGATGTCATCTCCGCAAGATGTCGAAGACTCGATTAGTCGGATTGCACAGAAAGCAAGAGCATGTGGGATCCATTTAATATTAGCAACTCAGCGTCCTTCTGTTGATGTCATAACAGGGTTAATTAAAGCAAATATACCGACTAGGATTGCATTCAGTGTCTCCTCACAAATCGATTCACGCACGATTATTGATGTCAGTGGTGCTGAGAAGCTGCTTGGTAAAGGGGATATGTTATTTGCAGAAAACGGCGCAGGGAAAACCGTAAGATTACAAGGACCTTTTGTTTCAGATGAGGAAATCGAGCGTGTAACGAATTATGCTAGAACACTTGCAGAACCGAATTATCTATTTGAGCAAGAGCAATTACTTGAGCAAGTTGCAATTGATGAGGAAGAGGACGAGCTTTTACAGGATGCAATTCAATTTATCCTAAGACAAAACAGTGCGAGTACATCGTTATTACAACGTCATTTCAAGATTGGCTATAACCGTGCTGCCCGTTTAATTGATACGTTGGAAACTCGTGGCATAATCTCAGGTCAAAATGGCAGTAAACCAAGAGATGTCCTAGTCACAGCATCGCAATTAGAAGAGATGTAAACTATTTGTAAAATCTTGTAAAAGTCTATATGATGATAGAATCAGACATGCGATACAAAGGAGAAGCTTACGATGAAAGAAATCGACTTAAAATTAGCAGGGAAACTTGATCGATTAACAAATAAAACATTTAAATTTGATGAGAGAATTAAAGATGGCTGGTTTTCAGCTGTATATTTCTTAAAAACAAAGAAAATCGCGGAGGAAAAAATCCCCAACAATTATGTAACGATGCAATTTTTCCAAAAGGAAGAAGCCGTATTATGTGGTACAGATGAAGTAATTGCATTGCTTCACACATTTGCAGATAAACCGGAAACATTAGAAATTAAGTCATTGAAGGATGGTGACAAGATTACGCCGTATGAAACGGTATTAACCATTTCCGGTGCATATCAGCAATTTGGATATTTAGAAGGAATTATTGATGGGATATTAGCAAGAAGAACATCTGTGGCAACAAATGTATACAATGTGGTAAAAGCCGCGCAAATTTCTGGTGAACATAAACCAGTCATCTTTATGGGCGATCGTGATGATCATTATACGACACAAGCTGGCGACGGATATGCAGCCTATATTGGTGGTTCAAAGGCACAAGCAACGAATGCGATGAATGAATGGTGGGGCAAAGAAGGTATGGGAACAATGCCACATGCATTGATTCAAATGTTCCGCGGTGATGTTGTAGCAGCTACAAAGGCATATCATGAAACATTTCCGAATGATGAACTGGCAGCACTTGTAGATTATAATAATGATGTTGTAACGGACTCATTAAAAGTAGCAAGGGAATTCGGTGATGAGTTAAAATCGGTAAGACTTGATACATCTCGAGCGTTAGTGGATAAATATTTCTTAAGAAATTATCATTTAATGGGCACATTTGATCCAAGGGGTGTGAATCCAGAACTGTTATTTGCCTTAAGAAAAGCATTGGACGAAGAGGGCTATCAGCATGTGAAGATTATGGTAACGGGTGGCTTTACGTATGATCGGATCAAAGAATTTGAAAATCAGGGTGTACCAGTTGATATGTATGGTGTTGGGAGAAGCTTACTCCATCTTAATATTGGCTTTACTGGGGATCTTGTTATTTTCAACGGAGCACCGGAAGCGAAAGAAGGTCGTCGTTTCAGACCAAATCCCCGTTTAGAGAACGTAGAATACTATAAGGTAACAGAATAGGAATATAATAGTTTACTCTTATATGATTTTTGGTATAATGTAACTTGGTCGTGAACATTATCCGACTATAATATTAATTCTTTTTGATGAACAAGTTGGAGGTTCGTTTTATGACAACTTACCATTTTATTGGTATTAAAGGTACAGGTATGAGCGCACTTGCGCAAATTCTGTTTGACTCTGGAGAAAAAGTGCAAGGTTCTGATGTTGATAAGCGGTTTTTTACCCAACAAGCATTGGAAGACAAGAATATACCGATCTTACCGTTTTCTAAAGACAATATAAAAGAAGGCTACACGATTATTGCAGGGAATGCATTTCCCGATGACCATATCGAAATTGAAGAGGCTAAAAGGCTAGGCTGTACTTTTTTCAGGTACCATGACTTCTTAGGGGAATGGTTAAAGCAATTTAAGAGTATCGCGGTCACAGGTGCGCATGGCAAAACTTCAACAACGGGACTGCTAGCGCATGTATTAGGTGAAACCTATCCAATTTCCTATTTAATTGGCGATGGGACTGGTAGTGGTCACGTTGACAGCAGTTATTTTGTATTTGAGGCATGTGAATATCGCCGTCATTTCTTAAGCTATGAGCCAGATTATGCGATAATGACGAATATCGACTTTGATCACCCTGATTATTTCACGAGCATTGATGATGTGTTTAATGCATTCCAGTCAATGGCAGATCGCGTGAAAAAGGGAATCGTTGCATGTGGAGATGATGAACAACTGCAGCAGATACAGGCGAAGGTGCCTGTACTTTATTATGGCTTTGGACCAACGAATGATTTTCAAGCACAAAACGTGAAAGAAACAGAGCATGGAACATCATTTGATGTGTTTGTGCGCAACACTTATTATGATCATTTTACAATTCCGATGTATGGCAATCACCATGTATTGAATGCCCTATCTGTAATTGCGATTTGTCATTATGAGGGAATTAAAGCAGATGATATTAAGAAATTGTATACCTTCCAAGGTGTAAAGCGAAGATTCTCGGAAAAGAAAGTTGCAAATCAGGTATTAATTGACGATTATGCACATCATCCGAAAGAAATATCCGCAACGATTGAATCTGCACAAAAGAAATATCCAGGGAAAGAAATTGTGGCGATTTTCCAACCGCATACGTTTTCTAGAACAAAAACGTTTTTACAGGAATTTGCAGATAGTTTAAGTAATGCGGATCAAGTTTTCCTTTGTGATATTTTCGGCTCAGCAAGAGAAGAATCAGGGAACCTAACAATCGATGACCTCCAAGCACTGATCGAAGGCAGTGAAATATTAGACATTGATCATACAGAAGTGCTGCAGTCATATAAAGATTCGGTATTAGTATTCATGGGCGCAGGAGATATTCAAAAGTTCCAGCGTGCGTATGAAGAAACATTAAAAAATGGCACTGTACAGAAGCAGTGACGAAAAAATCCCAATAACTAAATAATAATAGAAAAAGATACGAATTCACAATACAGTTGGAAATCGTATCTTTTTTATATTGCAGTATTTCCTGCAGCACTAAATAATACAAAATGAGCCTTTTTATTCATACTGAGAGATTATTTATCCTTTTTCTCGATAAAAATAAAGAAAAGTTATATACTAGGTATATGGATGAATAGGTTTGCAATTTGAAAATTACCCTACATATGTTTAACCAATCAGGCAAGAGGGAAATACTTAATAAGAATTGTAAAAGTGAGTGTTCAAAAGGAGGATAAAAAGGACCGAGAAGTTCGAGACGGCGTAGCTTTGAGTAGCGGGCTTCCACAGGATGTGTTGACCTCTATGTTGCCCAGAGGACGTGGGCGGTTTTAATAGAAGTTCCTTAACTGTTTTAGTGTGAGCAAACGTTCTTGCACGCAGGAAAAGTGTCTTTCTTTTCCAAGGAACGGAAAAGCAAGCCAACCAAGAAATTCAATGTGTCATTTATACCGGACTTTTAGAACATCCTCTAAAAGCTTTAGCAAACCGCAACTATTTATTCCAATTGCACTAGTAGAAAAATATTTTTGAAAAAGGGGTTGAATCTTACGTGGAAGTGATGTTGTATCTTGCTGCGATTATTGCAGCTATAGCATTTGTGGTTTTAGTAATTTATGTCATTATTACATTGAAGGCAGCGAAAGAGACCATGGGAGAAGTGTCTACCACATTAAAAGGATTAGAGACACAAATTCAAGGTGTTACGACAGAAACTAAAGAATTACTTAATAAAACGAATGAATTAGCAGATGATATGAATAAGAAGTCAGCGAAATTAAATAATCTTTTTGATGGAGCTAAAGGTGTTGGTGATTCGGTAAGAGGGTTCAATGAAGCATTGAACGATCTTTCCCAAAGCATTTCACGAACATCTAAAGAAGACCAAGCAAAAGCTGCTGAAGCAGTTAAATGGGGAGCAACAATCTTTGATTTTGTTAACAATAGAAAAAGCAAAAAGAAATAAACTTTAGGAGGAATAGAAATGGCTGATAATATTAATACAAAAGACTTTTTAATTGGAACATTAGTTGGAACGATTGTAGGTGCTTCTGTAGCGTTATTATTCGCTCCAAAAACAGGCAGACAATTAAGAGGCGACCTTAATCAAGGTGCAACCCAAATGAAATATCGTGCAAGTGGTTGGAAAGATATTGCACAAGAAAAAGGTTCTGATTGGAAAGATAAAGCATTCACAACAGGATCTGATTTACGTAAAAAAGCAATGGATACAACATCACAAGTATCAAAAAATGTTGCGCAAAAGACACAGGATTTAACAAAGACTGTAGCTGAAAAGACGAAAGAGTTAAGTAAAAATGTTAGCAACAAATCTGAGGAATTAGCAAAAAACGTCAATGGAAAAACAGAAGAATTAACGAAGAATGCTAATGAGAAAGCTCAAGCAGTAACAAAAAATATAAACGAAAAAACCCAAGAAGCAGCAAAAAATGTTAATAACTCTACACAAAAAGCAGCGAATAAGGCTCAAACAAAAGTAAGCCAACCACAAAAATAATAAAATTAATGAAGCTACAGCTTGAACGGGCTGTAGCTCTTTGTTTGCCTTCCATTTGTTTACTTAAGCCAAGCGAATACATTTCTGACTTAATCCCATCTTAATGCAAGCGCATCTCCATCTTCAATTGGTACGTCAAAGCTTGTTGGCTGCTCATTTTTATATAATTTAAATTTTCCACTGATTTGGTCTAAATCAATGTCTACATAACGAAACACATCCTGGAAAATAAAAGGTTCAGGTGGGCGCTCCTTTATTTCCAGCCGTTCTAATCGACTTATGACATTATCTTCATGTAATTCCACTCCGTCACGCAGGATGCGTAAAATAGGCTGTTGTAAATGAATAACCTTGCCATTGAAAGTAATTTTAATCGTTTGCCAAAAGTCAAGGCCAACCTTTGTTAATAGGTCACGAACTGTCGGTGTTCTTGCATCGCTTATGATAAGCTGATCATGCTGTCTTAATGGGTGGTCGATGCTAACTTGCCTTCCGTTAAGATAATACTGAGTTGCCCCAACATCAAGATTTATTGCTTCGATATTAACGTAGATCATAAAGACTTCAGTTTCACTGACCATATGACTTGTACTGTTTCTAAGGAAATCTTCTATTGTCTTGACCTCTTCAATCACAATATCATCATTATCCTGCACATGATAATCCCAATTCTTTATCCTCTTATTTACATAGATTATAGGTTTGATTTCCGTAAGCTGCTGATTAAATTGAATCTTAAGTGATGGGACTTCACCAATCAGTTCACCAAGGGTTACATCTGCACCATTTCCATCCGCCCCCTTTGAAATCGCAATTTCATCCTGATGATGGACGATGTCCTCGACACCTGCCGCTTGACTATTCAGCGTGATGACTGGGGCTGTACCATATTTTCCTGGTATCGTGATTGCTTGCCCATTAAGATTTATAATCGAGGCATTTCCAGGCTTTCCGTACCATTTATTTATTACGATACCTGCTTGTACGAGACAATCACCAACCGTTAATTGTTTCATTTCAAATAGTCGAATCAATTTTGCATTGACATGGATACTGATATAATGAATTGGATTTTGCTTAGCAGCGATTGCAATCCCAATTGGCGTAATAAAATCTGGACCTTTTGGTATACTATCATTTTGCATTAGGCTTTGGATTGCATCAATTCCTCGAACAGCAACCCGATTGGCAGGGAGCTGTAATTTTTCTGCTAGTATTGTTGGTAATTCCGGTGTTAAGCTTCCACCACCTACTAACATCACTGCTTTTGGTGCCTTTCCATTTAATTGGAAAATTTCTTTTGTAATTGATTTGGCTAGTTTTTTTACTTGACTTTTAACATCCTTCACTAGCGCGTCATATGTAATGACTGTTTCAAAACCTAATATATCCTGGACAGTAGCTTTTCCTTTATTAACAATCCTTCGCTTCGTTTGTTCTGCCTCTGGAAAGTCGAGTAAGTACTGATCGCTAATCGCTTCGGTTATTTCATCACCTGCAACTGGCACCATACCGTATGCAACGACCGTACCGCGATCCGTTATCGCGATATCACTTGTTCCTGCTCCAATATCGACCAATGCGACATTTAATCTTCTCATCGATTCTGGTATCAATACATTGATTGCTGCTATAGGCTCTAGCGTTAATGCTTCCATCTCAATATCGGCACGTGCGAGTGCAGCAAGTAGAGATTCAACGACCACTTTAGGAAGGAAGGTGGCGATGATTTCTACAGCAGCAGCCTCCCCGCTTTGGTCGATGAGGGAGCCGATTTTTTCATTATCAATCGTGTACTGAAGGACAGAATAGCCAACACAATAATAATTGGAGTAATCATTATTCTTCTCAAGCTCAGCTAGTTTCACTTGGGCTGTTTGCACAGCGCTTAGCTCAATGTGCTTTATCGTTTCTTTATCAGTGATCATTTGTTGATTTAATGGGATAACTGCAGTGGATTCTACCGTTCTTAAGGATCTCCCAGCAGCTGCTACACAAACTTTATGTAATGTTGAACCTGTACGTTTCTCCAGCTCTTCTCGCACTTCTCTAATTACGTCAGCGACCGCAATCACATTATGGATTTGTCCATCGAGCATCGACCTGTCTCGATGTTCTTTTATGTAATAATCGACAACAGCATACTTCTCTTCTTGTTGTTCTAAAATAATTCCAGTAACGGTTCTCGTACCGATATCTAAAGCAAAAATCTGGTTCTCCATTGAAATACTCCTCTATAAGTTGCGAAATTAATCAAATATATTTTAAAATTTTAAATTTATCTAATTGCGCTTTCATTGGCTAGATAGCAACAATTAACATGTCTATTTTTCGTCAAATTATTATATAAATTGATTGATTATTTCTATTATACTACAAGTTTAGGGTGACAAATGATAATATTTTAGCTATAATTGTCTCTAATTATTATAATATAAAATCATCTGGGGGCGTATATGAAATGAGTAATGAAATGGATCAATTAAGAAATCAATTAGATGAAGTTAATCTAGAAATACTTGAACTAATCAATAATCGTGCAGCACTTGTTCAACAAATTGGCCAAGTGAAGAGCAAGCAAAGTATGTATCGATTTGATCCAATTAGAGAACGTGAAATGTTAAATCTAATCACATCGAAAAATAATGGTCCCTTTGAAAATTCTACGATTGAACATATTTTCAAGGAAATCTTTAAAGCAGGATTAGAGTTACAGGAAGACGATCATCGCAAAGCATTACTCGTTTCACGTAAGAAGAAAGCGGATAATACAGTAGTTGAAATAAAAGGGGAAAAAGTTGGTGACGGCAATACTCATTTTGTATTTGGTCCATGTGCAGTCGAAAGCTACGAACAAACTGCTGCAGTTGGAAAAGTATTGCAAAGCAAGGGGCTAAAACTTTTAAGAGGTGGCGCATTCAAGCCAAGAACTTCTCCATATGACTTCCAAGGTCTAGGAATAGAAGGTTTACAGATTCTTAGAAGAGTAGCAGATGAATACGATTTGGCTGTAATTAGTGAAATTGTAAATCCTGCACATATCGAACAAGCGATTGAATACTTAGATGTCATTCAAATTGGTGCCCGAAACATGCAGAACTTCGAGTTATTAAAGGCAGCAGGGGAAGTAGATAAACCAGTGCTATTAAAACGTGGATTATCAGCAACAATCTCAGAATTTATCAATGCAGCTGAATATATTATGTCACGCGGAAATGGAAATATTATTTTATGTGAACGCGGAATTCGCACCTATGAAACAGCAACACGTAATACATTAGATATTTCAGCGGTTCCTGTATTGAAACAAGAAACGCATTTACCTGTAATGGTTGATGTTACGCATTCAACTGGACGTCGTGATTTACTTCTTCCGACGGCAAAAGCAGCAATTGCTATTGGTGCAGACGGAGTCATGGCAGAAGTACATCCAGATCCAGCAGTTGCACTTTCTGACTCTGCTCAGCAAATGGATATTCCAACATTCGATAAATTCTTTGAGGAAATAACAGATTTAGATAGACGACTTAGATAAAACCAACCACTCTATATAAAATGTGAGAAGCTAATCATTACATCAATGATTAGCTTTTTGCATTTAATTTAACTAGCTACAAATAATAAGAAAGCCCGAATAAATGTCCATTTACCAGTAAGTTAAAGATTATTTTTGCTTTATGTTTTGTAATTTTTTACGTGGTAGAGTATGATAAGATAAAAGAAATGGGCTTGGAACAATATTAGGAGGTAATGAAACATGAATATAACAATATATGATGTAGCAAGAGAAGCAAACGTGTCCATGGCTACCGTTTCCCGAGTAGTGAATGGCAACCCGAACGTAAAACCAACAACACGTAAGAAAGTGCAGGCAACGATTGAGCGACTAGGATATCGTCCAAATGCCGTTGCACGTGGATTAGCAAGTAAGAAAACAACAACCGTTGGTGCAATTATTCCTGATATTTCAAGCATCTTCTTCTCTGAATTGGCACGTGGAATAGAAGATATTGCGAGAATGTATAAATACAATATCATTTTAAGTAACTCTGACCAAAATAAAGAGAATGAATTAAAATTAATCAATACAATGTTTGAAAAACAAGTAGACGGCATTCTGTTCATGGGTGGAACAATTACTGAAGAGCATATTAATCAATTTAATACTGCCAATGTACCTGTCGTACTAGCATCTACGTATGATGATACGCAATCAATTGCTGCTGTAAATATCGATTATGAAGCAGCTGCATATGAAGCAACAAAATATTTAATTGAAAAAGGGAATAAACACCCTGCATTTGTGAGTGGTACATTAGAAACAACAGTGGACCAATACAAGTACAATGGCTATAAACGTGCATTGGAAGAAGCATCTATCACACTGAATGAGGATTTAATCGTGAAGGGTGATTATTCTTATGAGTCTGGACTAGATGCTGTTAAACAACTTGCAGAGCTTGGGAAATTACCATCTGCAATCTTTGTTGCTGCAGATGAAATGGCGTTAGGAGTTATCCATGGTGTACAAGATTCAGGTCTAAAAGTTCCAGAGGATGTACAAGTATTTGGGTTTGACAATACAAGACTTGCAACAATGGTTCGTCCAACTTTATCAACGGTTGTTCAGCCGATGTATGATATTGGTGCGGTAGCAATGCGACTGCTTACGAAATATATGAATAAAGAAGAAGTAACAGAAAAAAATGTTACATTACCACATCGAATTGAAGTAAGAGATTCAACTTTATAATTAGAATGCCGATATAAGAAATATACGAATGCGATGTAAGAAAACTGAGGTTTCACCGTTTTTTTGGTGACAGCCTTAGTTGCACTACTTCGTTAAGAAAGTTGTTATACTTTCTTCTATAAAAATAAGCTTCCAATATGACTTTGGTGGCTTTCTTACATTTGTATATTAATTTGAGGGAGATTTAATGATGAGAAAACGTGATATATTGACTCCTATCGGCATTACTGTAGGTTTTATTATGATTATGCTCGCGATTCTATCAAGTGGGGGAAGCGAAGGCCTCGCATCATTTTTAGATATCCCATCTATCTTCATTGTTATCGGTGGGGTCATTGGCTCGATGATGATTACGTTTAAACTCGAACAAATTAAATTGGCTGGAAATATTTTTAAGCAGGCTTTTCATAAACATGAACAGGAGCTTTATGGATTAGTACGGCTTTTCATCCAATTATCTGATCGTGCAAGAAGAGAAGGCATTCTTTCACTTGAATCTGAAATAACAGAGATTGAGGATAAATTCATACGAAAAGGCTTCCTGCTTGCTGTGGATGGGGTAGAACCAGAAGTTATCAAGGATATTATGGAAGCAGAAATTACGGCAATGGAAGACCGTCATTATAAAGGTAGAGTTTTATTTGAAAAAGCAGGGGAGTATGCACCAGCTTGGGGAATGATTGGTACGTTAATTGGCCTTGTATTAATGCTAAATGATTTAGACGATGCATCTGCGCTTGGACCTAGTATGGCCGTTGCATTACTGACAACGCTTTATGGAACGGTATTAGCGAATTTATTCTTTCTGCCGATGTCAAGTAAGCTAGAGGCGAAAACAGAGGAAGAAGTCTTTATTAAGCAGATTATTATCGAGGGAATTATCGGTGTTCAATCCGGTCAAAATCCACGAATATTGGAAGAGAAGCTAAGTGCCTTTCTGCCTAAAAGAACGCTGGTAAAGCAGAAAGACCCTAAAGATGATTCAGCGTTTGTTGGGAACGGTATCAATGAAGCGTAGACAAATTAGGAAATCAGCTAATAATGGTTCACCAAAATGGATGGTTACATATTCAGATATGATTACATTGATTTTAGTGTTTTTCGTTTTGCTATTTTCCATGTCACAGGTTGATCAGACAAGATTAAATGCAGTTTCTGAATCATTTCAAAATAGAATGATTTTTGATTTCCTTCCATCTGTTGTCCCAAATGGATACCCGGCAAATAAGACGAGCATAGAGGAAAATGGAAAAGATATGAATGAGTTTGAGGTTCCAATCAACTTGGAGACTGAAAATGACATAGAACAGCCTGAAGAAGAAGCAGATTCATTAACTGGATTGGTAGATAATGTCGAAGCATATTTAAATGAACATGACCTGAATGGGATAATAACCGCGAATCGTACAGACCGTGGTGTGGAGTTAGTGCTTCAAGACAGTATCTTTTTTAATCCAGGTGAAGCGGATATTCTAGAAGCTGGAATTCCATTTTTACAAAGAATAGGTACATTACTTTCGCAAATTCCAAATGAAGTAAAAGTGGAAGGACATACAGATAGCAGACCGATGAATAGTTTCCGCTATCCATCTAACTGGGAGCTCTCAGGAGCACGTGCAAGCAGTGTTGTTCGCTATTTTACCGAATCCTATGACATTGATGAATCGCGCTTCTCTATTGCTGGATATGGCGAGCTGCGTCCACTAACAGAAAATGATACTCCAGAAAATATGGCGAAGAATCGGCGTGTTGAGATTATTATCTTAGATGAAAATATGGAATCGTAATAAAGGTATTAAGAGAAATAGCAACGGCTGTAGATCCATCGGAAGGGCTATTCTTCCGAAGAATCCTGTGGAAAGCCGCTGTCCGTAGCGGAAATCAACATTCCGCTTATGTCGCAGTTTAATAAGCAGCAACAAACAATGCATACCGATAAATAAAAAATGACAGCCTTTATATTCATAAGGGCTGTCATTTTTATTATACGTGTTGCGGTATCTGTGCTTTTTGCAGTGTTACTTTATACCATTGTTTGTCTTGTTGCTTATTCTTTGATATGCTGCTTATTTCAGCATTTGGAAAAGATTGTTGAAGGTAACCTACCTCGGGATCTGATAATCGCAATTCACGGACGACAACATCATTTTTGAATGATTCCTTGAGAAAGCTATCAAACTTCTGTTTGTCTTGTTGCTTCAACAGTATCTCCTCCTTTTTAGAAGATGTTCAAAAAGTCCGGTAAAAATGACACATCGAATTTCTTCGTTGGCTTGCTTTTCCGTTCCTTAGAAAAGAAAGACACTTTTCCTGCGTGCAAGAACGTTTGCTCACACTAAAACAGTTAAGGAACTTCTATTAAAACCGCCCACGTCCTGTGGGCAACATAGAAGTCACAACATCCTGTGGAAGCCCGCTACTCAAAGCTACGCCGCCTCGAACTTCTCGGTCCTTTTTATCCTCCTTTTTAGAACGCACACTTAAAATCCAATCAGATAAATACTTGCTCATCGATTAACGATAGTTTTGAACGTTTTTCAGATAATCGTATTGCATTTTCTGTTAAAATCTCCATCGGATCAATACAATGTTTTTTACTTTCCTCACTTAAAATGACGGAAGATAATTCCGTACAGCCTAAGATAACGCAAGCACATTCTTCTTTTGTTATTAAGTCATGTATCAAAGATTCGAGCCCATCTGGTTGATAATTCACATCTGCTTTAATGTTATAAATGATGTTCATTATTTTATCCTGTGTATCTTCGTTCGGATGGAAGGGATCAAGCTCACTTCTTCTACATTCATTCTCATAAATTCCGGTAGAGATTGTACCGTTTGTTGCTAGGATGCCGACCTTACTTCCTTTACCATGTTTGTGATAAATATATTCTGCAGTTTCACGAATCATGTTAATAATATTAATTTTTGTCATTGCTTGCATTTCATCATAGAAATAATGGGAAGTATTACATGGGATTGCGATATTAGCAACTCCAGCATGTTCGAGTAGTTCAATATCTTTTTTAACAGCATTTAAAAAAGTCTTTCCCTCACCACGTAATATTGCTTCGGTACGGTCGGGGAGGGTGGCGTGACTTAGGATGATTGTATCAATATGGTCCTGATCCTTATGTGCCACGGTATGATTAATGATTTTTTCATAGAAAACCTTTGTTGCTAAAGGTCCCATTCCACCAATGATTCCTAACTTTTTGTCTTTCATGATTGCACCACCAAAATGTGAATTGATTACATTAAAATGTTTTTGCTGCTAGAGCATCTAAGGCAATTTCCCTTTCATTAAAAGGAATTTCCAAGCTGCCGATAATTTGTGTTGTTTCATGTCCTTTTCCTGCAATTAGGATAACGTCATTTTCGTTACTAATGTTAATCGCGTGTTCGATTGCTTCCTTACGATCAGGGATTGCCTCATATGTTCCATTATGTTTCTCCATTGCCTCGATCGTTTCTTTCATAATCACATTTGGATCATGATGTTTGGGGTTGTCCAATGTGATAATGGAAAGATCAGCAAGCGTTGACGCAACTTTGGCCATACCATTAAATTTCTGTTTTCCATCCTCGCTAAGGTCTGCATAGACGCCAAATACAAGGATGATTCGACCTTTTGCAAATGGTCTTAACGTATTGATTGCTTTTGCCAATGCATCCTCTGTATGTGCGAAGTCGACAATTACTTTGAAATCATCTTTTTCATAGACTACTTCAAGACGGCCTTTAATTCCTTTTACATGATTAATTCCTTGCTGGATGACCTCGATAGGAATTCCATTGTAATATGCACAAGCAATGGCAGCTAAACTATTTAAAACATAGATTTCTCCAGGCAGGTTTACTTTAATCTTAACGCTCTCTGTAGGTGTGTTCACCGTGTAGATTGTATGATTAAAAGAATATTCTATGTCCGTTGCAGAAATATCTGCTTGATTATGAATTCCATAAGTGACTAGTTTCGTATTATAGTCTTTTACTCGATCAGCGAGTTTTCTTCCATACGGGTCGTCTGCATTGATGATATTCCAAGAATCGGTCATCTCAAATAATTTTGCTTTTGCTTCGAAATACTCGTCCATATTTTTGTGCAACTCAAGATGGTCCGGTGTAAGGTTCGTAAAAATTCCTGTATTAAATCTGCTATAGGCAACCCGGTCCAAATTGAGGGCATGGGAAGAAACCTCCATCATGCAATTTTCCGTGTTTTCTTCTAGCATAGCTGCAAAGAATTGCTGTAGATTTAGAGATTCTGGCGTTGTATTTTTTGTTTGGATTAATTGGTCATTTATTACCGTTCCTATTGTACCAATGAGGGCAATTGATTTCTTGGCTTCCTCATAAATGGATTTAATAAAATAGGAAATGGACGTTTTTCCGTTCGTTCCAGTAATTCCGATTAAGTTTAATTTTTCTGTTGGATGTTGATAGAAGTTTGCAGAAATAAGTGCTAACGCATTTCTTGTATTTGCAACTTGTAAAATCGTCACATCTTTATCTGTTTTAATATTTCGTTCTGCAATAATGATACTAGCGCCACGTTCAATCGCGCTATCTATATAGTTATGTCCATCAACAGAAAATCCAGAGATTGCAACAAATACGCTGTTTGCTTGTACATCCCGGGAGTCGTAGGCGATGGAGTGAATTTCTTGATTGATATCTCCTTGAATTACATCAAAAGATAGGCCTTGTAAAATTGAAGTTAATAGCATTGTTTCGTCTCCTATCATACGTGTTAATTACATATTTCGCTGTGCTAGCAAGTTTTCCGACCATATTTACAGCAAAAAGCAATTAAGGTCTTTATCTAATTTATTATAGCTTTAATTAGCTTGTCTGTCTAATCTTGATTGGATTTGAGAATAACAAGGAGAGGGATAAGTTCACACGATTGGATGCAAACAATTAGCTATGAACATGGATTGATTTTAATACTTAAGTAGAGTTAAAGACAGAAGCATTTTCCTAAATTAAAGCAGGTGTGGATTGAAAAAATTAATAATAACCTACTAATAGAAAACACTGTTTGGTCATATGGGAATAATAAAGTTGCTTTACAATTTATTTGAGATGAAGTTTTTTAATTAAGAGAATCGCTGTAAAGGCCTAGAGATATTTCTCTAAGCCTTTTTAGATAGTAATATTAATTTTGATTATTAACTATTTCTTTTTATTCCAAAAAATAAATAATCCCTATAAAACTAATAGTATTGGTATAAAAATTAACCAATGATTATAAGCGACAGAATTTAATTGGTATAAGCCATACAAATAAATTATCATCCAACAAACAGATATAATAATTATAGTTTCTTCTAAATATTTCATATGACTTCTCCTTTTTAAAACGATAATACCAATTTATTCTAATGTTTATTTCCTAGTTTTTTCTTACAACTCACGGGAGTTTTGCACAATTCCTAGCTAGTAAATTTATTCGTATACTTTAACATATGCTGTAAGTTCTTCTTGTTTTTCTCATTAATTTCTTCTTTCCTTGGTATAATTGGATAGGCTTCACTTGTATCATGCCAGTGGTGGGGGAGGGGAATTGGCGATTTCTGCTGCCATTTCTTCAGCCATTCCACTGGCAGGTCACCGGCTGCGATTTGTCCTACCTTCATTACATTCCAAATTTGTGCCCATGCTCGCGGAACAACACGCCAGATATCATAGCCACCGCCACCTAATGCAATCCATTTTCCGTCGCAGTAAGTATGTGCCAACTCATGTGCCAATGCAGGTATTCTTTCATAAATTTCCATTGTGCCACATAAATGGGTGAGAGGATCATAGCAATGTGCATCTGCACCATTTTGGGTAAGAATAACATCTGGTTTAAAAAAGGCTGCTATATTATTGAAAGCGGATTCATAAACTTCGATGAAAGATTCATCCTGTGTGAATGCATCGATTGGTAAATTAAATGAGTAGCCATGGCCTTCTTTTATTCCACGTTCGTTCACTTCACCAGTACCAGGAAAGAGGTATCGTCCTGTTTCGTGGATTGAAAAAGTACAAACATTCGGATCGTCATAAAAAGCAGACTGTACGCCATCACCGTGATGTGCATCTGTATCAACATATAATACTTTTAAATGATAGTTTTCCCGAATGTATTTAATCGCAATGGCAGCATCATTGTAAATGCAAAAACCAGATGCTTTCCGTTTGAATCCATGATGGAGACCACCTCCGAGATTGAGTGAATGGTCAGATTCGCCGTTCAATACCGAATCTATTGCAGTTAAAGAACCCCCGACTATGAGACTCGCGGCTTCATGCATATTCGGAAATATAGGGGTATCTTCTGTCCCTAATCCATAAAGTAAACCTTCTTCCTTATTGAGCTTGCCTGTTCCAGCCTTTTTAACAGCTTCGATATAGTGGAAGTTATGAAATAAAAGTAATTCCTCATCGGTTGCAAATCGTGGCTTGATAATATCCTGATCCTTTAAAATTGCAGTCGACTCAAGTAATTCCTTTGTCATAATAACCCGTTGCTGGTTAAATGGATGGTCCTGATTAAACTGGTATTGCAAATAATCATTAGAGAAAACGAATGTTGCATTTCTAGTCATAGTCTAGGCTCCGAAATGTTGTTCGGCCAAAGCAGATTATATCCAGCATTTCGTAAATCTTGAATAACGGGCGTTGGATTCATCGTTTGAATTCGGAAAACGAGAATTTTATAATCAGGATCATCTTTATATGGATAGATTAAGACGGATACGATATTAACATTGCGTTTCCCTAGAATAGCTGTTACACCTGGCAGCATTCCTGGGATATCAAGCACTTTTACTTCAATGAGCGAGCTTTGCACATTTGTTCCTGTTAGTTGAATTAATGTGTGCAGCATATCTTTTTCCGTTACGACGCCAACCAATTTATGATTTTGCACAACTGGAAGGCAGGCAATCTCCTTATCATGAAAAACGCGGGCAATTTCCTCTACAAAATCAAGTGGATGCACACTAATAACTGGACTGCTCATAATGGTCTGAATTTCATTTTGTAATTCCTGGTGATCGCTATTCCTTATGAAAATTGAAGGACTCGCATCGCGAATATCACGGTCAGAAACAATGCCAATCACATGGTTTTGTTCATTTACAATTGGTATATGCCGAATTCGATAATCCTGTAATAATCTCAAGCCCTGTGCAATCGTTGCAGTGGGCGGCAATGTAATGACATCTTGTGTCATAATTTCTTCTACTAACATATTAAATACCCTCCCTCATGGAACGATTTTTATGACGACCAAGAAAACGCAGTAGGTCGAATGTTTCAATTGACTCTTGGGGCACATTTTTGCCGATACGAACCATCAAGCAGTTTGCTGGATGTGAGATTATCTCTGGATCATCGGTAGGTGCAGGTAATAGACCACCTGCTGCCATCATTTTTTCCATCACTTTACGATAGTTCCAAATGCTTAAGTTAGTACCAGTTAAATCCCAGTGCCAATAATATTCGGTGGAAATGATAATATAATTCTCCATATATTCATCGCGCATAGAAACTTCGATGAGGCTTGAACCGACTCTTTCACCGCGATAATCAGGAATGATTTCAATTGCACCTAACTCGATTAAATCCTGCATATTAAAGGTGGACCATCTTTCAAGAGGGTCTGGGTGCAAGTATGTTACATAGCCGATAATGGTATCCTCTGTCCGAGCGATAATAATTCGTCCTTCCGAAATGTCCGCAATGTCTAATACTGCTTCAAATTGCTTCGGTGCTGGTCGGAATGCCTTCAAATGCTCATGGAAATGATATAGCTCCAATTCATTTCTAGCAACCGGGCCTTCGATTACAATGGCTCCTTTTGAAGTTTCCAGGATTCGTTGGTTGTAGGTCTTAGTGTGTTTCATTGTTTCACCACCTAAAGTGTAATACGCTTACATAACTCTATTATACAGGATTTATAAAGAAATTTTTAGTATTTTTTGAAAGTTATTTATCGGGTTAATTTATTGGAGGATCATTAATGATTTCTGGAAGGCGAGAGATTCTTTAAAAATGCGGAGGTCTTTTCTGACGAAGACTTAACGTTTCCCTAAAATGCACTAGTATTTAGCGGAAAAAACATTGCCAATTCTAAATTCGGGCTAACTTTATTATTAGGATAATGAAGTTTTTATATTTTCTTAACTACAAAAAAATAGAGAAGCGGATTGCTTCTCTACGTGTTTACTCGGTGTCGCTATTTTCTGCGTTTTCTTCAGCAGGTGGGGTGTCTTCACTTGTTTCTTCTGCAGTTTCTTCCCCGCTATCTTCTTCTGTTTTCTCTTCTTCCGGTTTCTCTTCTTCTGCTTTTTCAGGCTTTTCCGGAAGCTCGACTTTTGGAGCACCAACTGCTACTTCCTTAGATGCGGCGGATTCTAAGCCGAAATAATCAACTGCTTTTACATGATATACTCCAGCACCGTTTCCGATTGAATAGGACGTTGATGTTGTTTGTCCAATCTTCGTAAACTTACCACCAGGCTTTTCTGCACGATAGATACGGTAACCAACTACATCTTTACTGCCAGGTATTTTCCATGTTAAGTTACTACCTGATTTCGTAACGGAAGTAGGAGCACCTGGTGCTTTACCGTCATCTGAAACCGAGCTGCCAATACTCGCACTTGGGATGCCGATTTTTTCCCATTTACTTCGCTCAGCTGCTGGGAAGAGCTGGGTAAGATCGGATAGGCGATCATAGCCATTCCGCTTCAAAAATTCTGGATTGAATGTCAAGCCATCACCTTGGACAAATTCAGCTGGTGTTTTTGCACCTGCTAATACAGATTTTCCATTAACAATTACTTGTCTTCCCGTAATTAAACTGTCATCTCGTTGTGTAGGGACAAACTTGGCATTAAAGAGATCCGTCTTAACGAGTCCTGCTCTGGAACATAGATCAGATGGAAGCATTCCTGAAATAGAACAATAGCTTTGCTCAACAATCCCATCTGGTCGTGCGAAGTTCTCAGCAGGTACCATTAATTCCGGATTTATATCAGATGCCGCGTTTACAAGTTCAGCCCAGAGCTTGATATTTCGATTCGTATGATGCAGGTCACATGATTCACAGACTAATGAATCTGGTGTTTTATAACCAATCCATGCACCAAACGTTACATTAGGATTAGAGGCAACAAATTGCACATTTTCTGTGTTTTGCGATGTTCCAGTTTTTCCTGCCCAATCAACATTTCGATACTTTAATTGTGAATTTAAGTATGCTGCAGATCCTTCGGAAATAACATCACGCATCATGTCTAGTGTTAAATAACTTGTTTGCGGTGAAAATACTGGAACAGGTTTGCTTTCATGCTGATAAATAACGTCTCCATCTACTGTTGTAATCCTATCAATCATATAGGCATCGACAAATTGTCCATTGTTAGCAAATGTTGCATAGGCATTCGTATTTTCTTCGAGAGTAACCCCCTTTGACGTACCCCCGATTGCGAGAGATAGATTCGCATATTCGTCGTCAGCTAGTGTTGTAATACCCATTTTCCTTAGGTATTGATCTACAGGATTATCATTCATCACCCGCTCATATGTTTTAAGAGCTGGTATATTATAAGAATCCGTTAAATTATCACGAGCAGAAAGTATTCCGTGAAATCTTAGGTCAAAGTTTCCTGGAGTATATCCTCCCCATGATGTAGGAATGTCTGCTATCGGTGTTCCAGGTTGAACGATCCCTTTTTCCATTGCTGGTGCATAGGCAAGCAATGGCTTCATCGTACTTCCGTTTGAACGTGGGCGGGTCATGTAATTGATTTGATTATCCTCATCGAATCCACGTCCACCAAGAAAGCTAATGATTTTTCCTGTACTATTTTCAATTAAAACGCCACTTGCTTGAACAGACTGCTGGATTTGAGCTTCTCCATCCTCAGTCTTTACAGTTGTTACAGTGTCAGGACCATATTGTGTAAAATTCTTCGCAACTTCCTGGAATTTATCATAGATTTCTTTATTTACTGTCGTATGAATTTGATAACCATTCATTCTCAACGCACGGTCTGCTAGTGTATTGTACTCTTCAAGCAATCCGTCTGTTTTCCTTAAATCCTCCATTGTGTATCCTGCTTCTGTTGCAAGATAATTTCTGATAATACTTTTCGCTCTTTTTTCTATTTCGGTTGTTAAATATGGGTAAATTTCATTAGGAGAATCGACTCCACCCGTGAAATCTGCTACGATATCATAGTTAATGGCTTCGTTATATTCATCTTCTGTAATATAGTTCATATCTAACATTCGGTTTAACACGGTCTTCATTCGGTTTAATCCTGGTTGAACCCCAGCCTCATCCTTTAGTCCACCACCATTTTTAAAAGGAGTGTAGGCGGAGGGGCTTTGCGGTAGACCGGCCAAATAAGCAGCTTGCGCTAAGTTTACTTCATTCGCATTAATTCCAAATATTCCTTGAGCGGCAGTCTGAATCCCGGCAATATTCCTACCTGATGCATCCCGGCCATATGGAATGATGTTTAAATATGCTTCTAATATTTCATCTTTATCGAAAAATTGTTCTAAGCGTAAGGCAAGTAATATTTCTTTTGCTTTACGTTCGAACGATACCTCATTTGTAAGAATTTGGTTCTTGATTAATTGCTGTGTTAATGTACTGCCACCTGTTTGTACGGAGGTGTTCATCACTTCCTGTAATAATGCACGCAAAATAGCCTTTGGAACAACTCCATTATGTTCTCTAAAGTATTCATCTTCTGTTGCGATTACAGCGTTAGTTAAGATAGGGGATATATTTTCTAATGTTGTTTCCTCACGATATAAATCAGATCTTACATCACCAAAATAAACATCATTCGCAAAATACAGCTTTGATGTTTCTTCATAATTGTATATATCTTTTTCCATTTCTTCAGCACTTCGGAGCGGCTCGTCCTTTACGAGAGATGCAAAATAACCTGCGCCAATTCCGCCAATGAAGAAGACAGCGATAAAACCGGTAATAAGAAAGAATAAAATGACGCTCCAAGCAACATCATATGTAATCCTTGATGCTAGCTGAATCTTACCTGTTTTCCACAATGCTTTTATTTTAGTCGCAACTTTTTGCAGCGATTCTTTAAAATTCATGTAAAAACCCCCTAAAATTCTTATATTATTATAGCATAAGAGCGATTTTTGTTATACAGTATTTTCGAACTATACATTGCAAACAGATTACAAATATGGTATGAATAGATATATGAAATTTACTGTATATTATTTATGTGATGAAGGAACCCGAGTAGTGTTGCAAATCCCTTTGATAGAGAGCTAGCGGCTGGTGGAAGCTAGTATACATTTGCAGGCGAATTACAATCTGGAGCATTTTCAGTTTCATATGTCGTTTGAGTGAATGACTATGAATTGAAACGGTGGAGACATCGTTAACAATCCCAAGTGGCTAATATATTAGCAACAAGGGTGGTACCGCGTGTTAAACTCGTCCCTTTTTTCGATAGGGGTGAGTTTTTTTGTTTTACTTTAAATAATCGTGATGGAGAGTGATTGGAATGGACATTTTACAAGATTTAGAAAATCGTGGGCTAATTCAACAGGTGACAGATAGAGAAGGGCTTGCTGCGCACCTAGCAACGAATCAAGTTACTTTATACTGCGGATTTGACCCAACAGCGGATAGCTTACATATTGGTCATTTAGTTCCCTTAACAATGCTGAAGCGTTTTCAAAAGGCAGGGCATAAACCGATTGCACTTGTTGGCGGTGGGACAGGAATGATTGGTGATCCTAGTGGCCGCTCGACGGAAAGATCTTTAAATACGACAGATACAGTTCATGGCTTTGTAGATAAAATTCAGCAGCAAATCGCAAAATTAGTCGCGTCTGGCGAAGGAGAGAACCCGGTTGTTTCTAGAAATAACTTTGAATGGCTAGGAAATACAACTGTTATCGATTTTCTTCGTGATACAGGGAAGCATTTTAGCATCAATTACATGCTTGCAAAGGATTCTGTTGCATCGCGGATCGAAAACGGGATTTCGTTCACCGAGTTCAGCTACATGCTTCTGCAATCACTTGATTACTTGAAACTAAACGAAACAGAGAACTGTACATTACAAATTGGTGGCAGTGACCAGTGGGGAAATATTACTGCTGGAATGGAATTAATTCGTCGTTCAAGAGAAAATCAAGACGAGGAAATTAAAGTATTCGGTCTCACTGTACCACTAATTACAAAGGCAGATGGTACGAAATTCGGTAAATCTGCTGGTGGAGCGATTTGGCTTGATGCTGAAAAGACAACACCATATGAATTTTACCAATTCTGGATTAATACCGATGATCGTGATGTTATTAAGTTCATTAACTACTTTACGTTTCTAGATGCTGAAGAAATTAATGCATTACAAGAGGAAGTCGACAACCGTCCGGAAAATCGTGTTGCACAAAAACGATTGGCTGAAGAAATGGTAAAAGTAGTTCACAGTGAGGAAGCACTTCTTCAAGCGCAGAAGATTTCTGATGCATTATTCAGTGGCGATTTGAAACAGTTGTCAGGAAGCGATATTGAGCAGGGCTTTAAAGATGTACCAACATTTGAGTCGGCAAAAGAAGAGATTGGCTTAGTTGACCTTCTCGTAAATGCTAAGATTTCTCCATCGAAAAGACAGGCGAGAGAAGATATTCAAAATGGTGCTATCTACATTAATGGTGAGAGGCAGCAGGAAGTAAGTTATGTTGTAACGGCAGATGATCGTATTGAGGATACATTTACGATTATTCGTCGCGGGAAGAAGAAATATTCTTTGGTTAACTTTAATTAAGAAGAGGGCACGGACAAGTTGGAGAAACTTGTTCGTGCTTCTTTTATTATTCCTTTAATCAGTTCAGTGTTTCTATATTATGATGGGATTTCTAATCAAACTATTAAAAAGCAAAAAACCTTAGAAACATAAAGTCTCTAAGGTTTTTAAAATAAATAGTTCTAAAATTAACGAGAGTAGAACTCAACGATAAGCGCTTCGTTAATTTCTGCTGGAAGTTCAGAGCGTTCTGGTAAACGAGTGAAAGTTCCTTCTAATTTATCAGCATCAAATGTTGTATATTCAGGAACAAAGTTGTTTACTTCAATTGCTTCTTTGATGATATCAAGCTTTTGTGAACGTTCGCGAACAGCAATTACTTGACCAGGTTTAACAAGGTATGATGGGATATCAACGCGTGATCCATCAACCAAGATATGACCATGGTTTACTAATTGACGTGCTTGACGACGAGTACGAGCAAGACCAAGACGGTAAACAAGGTTATCAAGACGTGATTCAAGTAAGATCATGAAGTTCTCACCATGAATACCTTTTTGTTTACCAGCTTTGTCAAACAAGTTACGGAATTGACGTTCGTTAAGTCCGTAAGTGAAGCGAAGTTTTTGCTTCTCTTGTAATTGTAAGCCGTATTCAGATTGTTTCTTTCTTTGGTTCGGTCCATGTTGACCAGGAGCGTAAGGGCGTTTATCTAATTCCTTACCAGTTCCAGTTAATGAAATGCCAAGACGACGTGATTTTTTCCATACTGATCCAGTATAACGTGACATAGGACATTTCCTCCTTTATATTTTATTTTGTATAAAAATAAAATGACCGTATTCTTAACGTTGTCCATTATGTTTTCATGTACCATCGCTCCAGCAGCAAAGAGTTACACGATACACCTCGAAATTATTGGGCATCTTCTGCCCTTCTAGAGGAACAAAATGGGTTCAAGCGTCGAACACACTAGGCTACCTTATTAATTTACACAACGACTAGTATATAATCTATCAAGGAGAATGTCAAGAAAAAATCTTGCATATTTTTTTTATGTGAGAAGTTGTAATGAAACTTTGATATAAACTGCGAATTAAGTCAAAGATAAAGGTCGATAATTAGTGCGTTTGTCTCTCCAATATCGTGGGTTTTTGTACAAACCAAGCGAAGTGTATTTTCGGAGCGATCGGCTAGAGAGCAATTGCTCTCAATATCTAGTTCGCAGTTTATCTAAATACCGACCATTTTTATATAGGAAGCTAAATTAATTCCAATGCTACATCGGTAATGTGTAAAAATTTTACAATTCATTTTTAGTAAAATATAGGAAAATATGACTAGTTAAGGTATAATTGCTATCAACAAGTAAATTCGAGTAGCGTGCGGGTGGGTATATATGAAAATAATAGAAAACAATTCATTAAAGTATCAACAATTTTATTTCGATTTATTAGCTGACATTGTAAATTCGGCTACAGATGTTGAACATATATTTCAATCATCAATTGAACAGCTGAAGCAATTAATTGATGCTTCTTATGGTGCAATTTATGTTTATCATCAAAGGGTTCAACAATTCCGTTTGATGCATTATCAAACGGACAATGGATTATTTCTGCCGCTGGAAATTGTGAAAAGAACAAATCACTATGATGGAGATATGGTATT
This sequence comes from Oceanobacillus zhaokaii, assembly GCF_003352005.1. Lineage (GTDB taxonomy): Bacteria > Bacillota > Bacilli > Bacillales > Amphibacillaceae > Oceanobacillus > Oceanobacillus zhaokaii. The sequence goes on along the minus strand of NZ_CP024848.1, from coordinate 2,484,039 downwards.
TCAGCATGCTCCGTCGGGGCATGAGGTGAAAATCATCCCACTGAAGTCAATTGATGAAGTGGAGATATTATTTGTCTTTTCTGTAGGTCAGGATCGTAAGCCGTTTACGGATAAAGAGAAAGGTCTCTTTATTAAGGAAACAGAAAAGTTTCTATCGATAATTATTCCGTTGATAAATAATAAGGAAAACAAACATAATTATGAATTTCTGTATGAATTAAGTTTAAGATTATTTGCCAAAAATGCACAGGCAGAAATATTAAACGAAATTGTTGATGCTTTAAAAATTCGCTATCCTAGCTATACATATTATTTATTTCTATCACAGGACAGTGATGCCGGATGCCTGCCAATTAAAATGATTCAGTATACGGATGAACAAACGGAAAGCAAGAGCACGCTTGCATTTCTTACTGGAGAATTGCAGATCGAAATACAAGTAGAAAAGAATGTGGCAAATATATATGCACCACTTGTTGGCGACCAAGCGATATATGGTGTCCTGCAAATTATCACGCCTATTTCCACCTACTTTTCTCGTAAAAGCTTAGAATTTATTACCCAATTTGCTAATTTAGCAGGGATTGCCATTGAAAGAATAACCCTATATCAGAACTCTAAGGAACAGGTTTCTTCTCTATCATTCGTAAATGAGTTCTCCAGAAGATTAAATTCAAATCTTGAAATAGATGAGATTACGAAGCTTGTTAAAAATGAAATTATTAATCTTTGTCATGCTAGTGAGGTTGGGTTTATTTTTTACGATCAAGAAAACGAAGCAGAATATATTGTATTGGCAGAAAGTACGGCATATTTTAGTTCGGAACGAGGAAAAGAATTTACTAGACTTTTAATGGAAAAGATAAGATCTGACAGAGAAATGATATTTAGTGGAAATTTTACTAATCACATAGCTTCTCCATACCATTCCGTGATGGCCATTCCGATAAATCATGCCGATGATACGAACGGGCTAGCAGTTATTCTGCATGAAGATAAATATCATTTCACATTTGAGATCTTTAAGTTGATGCAGGCTTTAATACAGCATACCTCACTCGCGATAACGAATACGTTATTAAGAGAGCGGTTAGAACGAACGATTATTACCGACTATTTAACTGGTCTGTACTCAAGGAATTATTTGGAACAAAGCATTGAGGAATCCTTTGACACAGATGATAGAGGGGTATTAATATTATTTGATATTGATGATTTTAAGCAGGTAAATGACAGTTACGGACATCATACAGGGGATGAGGTTATCATACAAGTTGCGGATACTATAAGGCAATATGTCGACATTGATGTCGGACACGTTCCTGCGAGGTGGGGGGGCGAAGAATTGTCTATCTATTTGCCAAATGCGAAGTTAGAAAAAGGAATAGAAATTGCCACACGTATTCGTGAAAGGGTAATGGTAACGTCAAAGCCGGCAGTGACGGTTTCTTGTGGTATTTCTACTTGGAGAAGGGGAGAACAAGATACGACGATTAATCTATTTTTACGAACCGATAAAGCGCTGTATCAGGCAAAACGTTTAGGGAAGAATCGGATTGAAAAAAACTAGCAGCTTTATTGCCCGCTGCTAGTTTTCATTTAGTATCTAGAGATAGTATAAAAATTTACTAATAAAATTTCCCGTGATAAGATAGGTCGCGTCTAACTCTAGCGCTAACCCTTGTGTTGAAAGTCAACATCATTCTAGTATTTATGGAACGGCGACTTAAAACTGGCTTTGCCAACGTCGCCATACCCCTAAAGTGCAGGTGCATGTTTCCTTTATCTCCTGCGGCTAAAGGCCTGGAAGGACGTCGCTAAACTTTGTTCACTCAAAGATACTTTTCTAATGTATTCACAAATTTCTCAAGGTATAATTGATCTGTTTCATCGAAACGGTTCGTTATTGGGCTATCGATGTCGAGCACACCATATACTTCACCGTTCACGAACACGGGAACAACGATTTCAGAGTTGCTGGCACTGTCACAGGCGATGTGCCCTGGGAATTGATGTACATCAGCAACGCGCTGGGTTTTACCTTCCTTGACTGCTGTACCACATACCCCTTTCCCATAAGGAATTCGGATACATGCTGGTAGTCCTTGAAAAGGTCCAAGCACTAATTCTTCCTGTCTCCAAAGGTAGAAGCCGACCCAATTTACTTCCGTTAAAAATTGATTTAATAACGCTGAAGCATTTGAGAGAATTGCAATTTCATCTGTTTCACCTTCCGTAAGGGCGGCTAATTGCTTGATGAGTAATTCATAGTCTTTTTCCTTGTTACCTGCTTTTGTAGTTGTTTCAAACATAATTTTTCCCCTTTCTACCATCACTAACTGAGCATATTCGACATTTAGAACAAGTATTTGTCGAGAACAATTTGCAGGATAATTATATCCTTTGTCGTATTTTTAAAATTAAGGAGTTGATTAAAAATGCAAAAGAATCCAGCAAAACAAAAAGTGATTGATGCAGCTTCTTCCCTCTTTTTTCAAAAAGGCTTTCAGGCTACAACTGTTCGTGATATAGCTGAAAAGGCTTCGGTTAACGTATCCTCTATCAGTTATTACTTTAACAGTAAGCAAGGTCTTCTCGAGTATGCGGTGACGAATTATTATGAAGAATACTTGAAGACGATAGAAGAACACCTAGAGCAAATGGTTACATTCACACCTCTGGAAACTTTACATGAATTAATTTATACCATTATACAATACAAACAGATGAACCATCAATTAACCTGTTTTATTCAACGAGAACTATCGTTTGATTCCGTATTCGTCAGGGAAATGGCTGTTACCTATTTAGCAAAGGAAAATCATTATATTCAGAAGGCATTCTATCGGGCACTCGAAGGTCTAATTAAAAACGGTATGAAGGAATATTTATTTTTACAGTTTAAAGGAATGCTAATTACGCCATATATATTACATAATGATTGGAAGGATCAAATCATTGGCGAATACTCCCATCAAATGTTTGTGAAAAAGTATGTCAGCATCATCCAAAAATGGATTGACTTTATCGTTGATAATGAAGGGAATTCGATTGAAAAACAGATAAATCGATATGGAAGTGCAAAAATCTAGCGAATCATGAATTAATTTGCTAAAACATTAACCAAAATCATACATTCCATGGTATCATAGTTAATATATTTAAGAGGTTGTTCAAAAAGTCCGGTAAAAATGACACTTCGAATTTCTTCGTTGGCTTGCTTTTCCGTTGCTCACGCTAAAACAGACAAGGAACTTCTACTAAAGCCGTTCACGTCCTGTGGACAACGTTGAAGTCACCACATCCTGTGAAAGCCCGCTACGGGGAGCTACGCCGCCTTGAACTTCTCGGTCCTTTTCATCCTCCTTTTTGAATACGCACTTTAAGAAAAATGATTGAATTAATTATTTTTACTAATTTTAAAATAAAAAAAGAAATATCCTCTTGTTTGGAATCTGGTTGGGAGGCACGGTATGGTTTACTTCATTGGGGCTATTTTAGTTATCATCGTAATATTAATTGTTGGACTAATTTTAAGAAAACGGATTTATGATGGAATCGACAGGTTGGAAGAATGGAAGCTCGATATTATGGGGCGTAATATTGCAGCGCAAATAAGTCAAATTAAAAGTTTAAATCTTTCGGGTGAAACCCAGGATCGGTTTGAAACTTGGAGAGACCGTTGGGAGCATATTGTTACAAAGGAATTGCCAGATATTGAGGAATACCTTCTGGATACTGAGGAAGCAGCCGATAGATTCCGTGTTTCAAAAGCGAATAAGACACTTGCTACAATAGAAACAACATTGGATTCAATTGAGAAGGATATTGAGCGGATGTTAAAGGAGTTGGATGAACTTCTGGAATCGGAGGAAACAAGCAGACTAGAGGTAGAGGAGCTTGAACCTAGCATTAAAGCTATCCGTAAACTATTTTCTAGAAATCGCCTCCAGTACGGCAGAGCGGAAACCCATTTTGAAAACTTGATGGACGAGTTAGATGAGGCATTCGCAAAATATCATGAACTAGTTGATTCTGGTGATTATCTTGAAGCAAGAGAGCTTGTCGAGCAAATAAAGCGTGATAAAGAAGCATTAGAAGCTCGCCTAGAAGAATTTCCGGCGATTTACAAAAAATGCAGACATGAATTACCTTCACAACTAGATAATTTATTAGCTGGTGTAAAAGAGATGAAGGCAGATGGTTATCATATCGAGCACCTTGCATTTGAAAAAGAGATTCGTACATATCATGAAAGACTTAACGATTTACTGCAATTATTAAATAATGGTGAAACAAATGCTGCTGTTGACATGATTGAAGAAATCGATGAAAGAATTAAAGAAATGTATCAGCTTTTAGAAAAAGAAGCAATCGCCAAAAATTATTTAGAATCGAAGCTTCCACGCTTTGAACAGTCACTTGAAGCAATAACAGAAGAGTATGATTCGACAAAAGAAGAAGTAGAGCAACTCCGAAAAGCCTATTACTTCGAAGACGATGATATGGAAAAATATTTATCTATCGGTAAAAGCATTAGTGCCTTAAATGATCGGTTAGTCGTTATTAAGGATGAAATAGAAGATGTTAACGTTGGGCATTCTAATCTGAGAGAAAAAATTGAAAGTGGCTTTGACAAATTAGAAGAGCTGGAAGTTAGTCATGGAGTTTTTAAAGAGAGTATTGCAAACTTGCGAAAAGATGAACTCGAGGCAAGAGAGAAGCTGCAAGAAATGCGTAATCAATTGCAAGCATTGAATCGTAAGCTGAAAAAGAGCAATATTCCTGGAGTACCGAATTTTATATGGAATATGATGGAGAATACAACTAATAAAAATCAACAGGTGATTGCCAGCTTAGAAAAATTGCCACTTGATATGGGAAATGTCCAGCAAGCATTAACGGATGCTCAGATTTCACTGGATCAAACTATTGAACAGACTGATATAATGCTTGATCAAGCATACTTAACCGAGCAGGTCATTCAATATGCGAATCGTTATCGAAGCAGAAACCCAATCCTGGCAGCGAAATTAATCGAGTCAGAGCGATTATTTAAGGCGTATGAATACGAGCTTGCATTAGAAACGGCAGCGAAGGCAATTGAAGAGGTTGAACCGGGCGCGTTAAAACGTGTTGAAGAGAATCAGACAATGATTATAAATTAAGTAATTCATAGAGGGCTGTCGCTATATTTGGATATGATTCCACATTAGGCGTTCAGCCCTAGCTTTTGGTAGTTTAGAAAATCTTTTTTAACGAATAAGTACAACTAAGGCAGTCACCGTAAAACTTGGTGACTGCCGAGTTTTCTAAATGACCGGGAAAAAGGAGAAATAACGATGATATATTTAGATAATAGTGCAACAACAAAACCAGATGAAGCAGTATTGCAGAGTTTTGACCAGGTCACAAAGCAATTTTATGCTAATCCTTCCTCAATTCACCAATTTGGTGGGACAGCAGAAAAGCTTTTGCACGCGGCAAAACAACAAGCTGCGGAAATATTGCAAGTAGAAAGAAATGAAATTGTATTCACATCCGGAGGAACGGAAGGGAATAATACAGCAATCAAAGGAATTGCTCTTGAGCACCAGGGGAGAGGGAAGCATATTATTACTTCGGTAATTGAGCATCCTTCCGTCGAGGAATCGTGTATTGCATTAGAAAAATTAGGATTTACCGTAACCTATTTACCGGTGGATGAAAATGGTGTAATATCATTAGATGATTTAAAAAATGCAATTCAGGATGATACGATATTAATTAGTATTATGCATGTCAATAACGAGACAGGCTCTATTCAGCCAGTCGAAGAAATTGGCAAAATCGCCAAGCAGCATCCGAAGCTGTTCTTCCATGTGGATGATGTGCAAGGGTTTGGTAAAGTACCACTTGAGCTTCCAAATAGCGGGATTGATTTATGTACCATATCGGGTCATAAAATCCATGGGTTAAAGGGAACTGGAATTTTATATGTAAATAAGCATACGAAGCTATTTCCACTTTTCCATGGTGGAGATCAGGAGCAAGCAATTCGATCTGGTACTGAGAATTTAGCTGGAATTGTCTCAATGGTTAAAGCAATGCGCTTGATTAAAGACCGTGAGAAAAAAGAAGTAAAAGCATTAAACGGGATGAAAGAGTATCTTTTGGATGAGCTTCGAGCAATCGAAGGGGTTTTTATAAATACACCGATAGACGGAGCGCCACACATAGTGAATATTTCCGTTCCTGGGATTAAACCAGAAGTAATCATTCATATACTTGGAGAAAGGGATATTTATATTTCAACTAAATCTGCCTGTTCTTCAAAGCAAAAGGATGAAAGCAAGATATTAGCTGCCTGCGGACTTGATAATGATCGAACAACATCTGCATTAAGGATTAGCTTGGCATATGATAATACAAGGGAAGAACTCGAGACCTTTGTCCAAGCATTAGCAGCGGCAATTACACAATTTAGAGAAGTTATGGAGTAGATAATTATGCAATATGATCATATATTAATTCGCTACGGCGAAATGTCATTAAAAGGGAAAAACATAAAGCAATTTATTATTAAACTGCAAGAAAACCTTCAACAAAAAATCAAAGAATTTCCCAATGTAAAGGTAACACGCACACAAGGCAGGATGTTTGTATTATTAAATGGACATGATCCTGAACCTGTCATGGAGAAGTGTAAGAAAGTATTCGGGATACAAAGTTTAAGTCTAGCAATTAAAGTCGATAATGATATTGAGCAAATCAAAGAGGCGGCATTATTCGCATTGCAAAACGCAAAAGATGTAAAAACATTTAAAGTGGCAGTGAAGCGAATCAATAAAAACTTTCCAATTCACACGAATGAATTAAATCAAGTATTGGGTGCGCATCTATTAACGAATACGGACGGTATCACAGTAGATGTTCATAATCCAGATGTAGAAGTTAAAGTGGAAATTAGACTGGAAGCAGCATATATTACATCGAAAGCTGTTCTTGGATTAGGTGGACTGCCTGTAGGAACATCTGGAAAATCATTATTACTTCTTTCAGGTGGGATTGATAGTCCTGTAGCAGGGTTCTTAGCGATGAAGCGTGGGGTACACTTAGAAGCAATTCATTTCCATTCACCACCATATACGAGTGAAAGAGCGAAACAAAAAGTAATTGATTTATCGAAGCAGCTTACGAAATATGCAAAATCAATAAAAATTCATATTGTGCCATTCACCAAGCTACAGCAGGAAATCTTCAGAGAAATGCCAGAAAGCTATGCGATGACGATTATGCGTCGCATGATGTTCCGAATTGCAGAGCAGGTAAGTCGCAATGAATCTATTTTATCGTTAACGACCGGTGAAAATCTAGGACAAGTAGCGAGTCAGACGATGGAAAGTATGCATGCGATTAATAACGTGACAAACTATCCAATTATCCGTCCGCTAGTTGCAATGGATAAGCAAGAGGTTATTGATATTTCGAAGCAAATTGGTACCTATGAAACCTCTATCTTACCTTATGAAGATTGCTGTACGATTTTTGTTCCGAAAGCACCGAAAACGAAACCGAGACTTGATAAGGTTTCCTATTATGAATCGACTTACGATTTTACAAAGTCAATTGAAGAGGCAATTGCTGGGATTGAAACGATTGTTGCGCATGACCGGAAAGATGCCGACGAAGGATTTAGCGGGCTATTCTAAGCTGTAGCAACTGGAAAAAATATGGAAAAGTAACAGGAACTACCAATTAATTGGATGAATGTTTTCCCTCCAAATGACACATTCTATGTGTACCAAGGAGGTGAACTAATATGGCAAATAACAATAGCAATCAATTGCTAGTTCCTGGTGTGCAACAAGCACTAGATCAAATGAAGTATGAAATTGCACAAGAATTTGGTGTTCAACTTGGTGCCGATACAACTTCTCGTGCTAACGGATCTGTTGGTGGAGAAATTACAAAACGTCTTGTTCAAATGGCCGAACAGCAATTTGGCGGACAACAATAACAATTAATAAATATAATATTATGGCTAGGGCTATTCCTCGGACTGAGGGATAGCCCTTTATTACTTCCTGGCATCGAACCTTTGATTTCCCGTGCAAACGACTGTACTTCAGTGTAATCAACATTGCAATTTAAACCCACTATTATTACTCATCGTTTAGCAATACACCAATCGCTAACGAAAATTACAGGAACGAGCGTTTTACACGATCCCAGAAGGAATTGTTTTTTAATTTCACCGTTTTAATTACTTGGTCATCCATCGTTACAACGACATTATCGATTCGTTGGATGGAGTGTGCTTCGTTATCAAGGCTTATGATTGGGTGGACATTTCCTTCTTGTCTTAGCTTTAATTTTAACTCGCGGTCTTTATTTAGGATGAAGGATGATCCTAATGTACGATAATTATTATTGTTCATTGATGCAACTTCAGAGACTTGAATACTTGGGATAAGTGGATCTACAACTGCGCCATTTGCTGATTTACTATAGCCAGTGCTTCCGGTTGGTGTGGCAACTACTAAGCCATCGCCACGGAATGTTTCGAACAGCTGATTATCAATATAAACGTCGATGACAATTGTTTTCACAATTGTTGACTGAACACTTACCTCATTTAGACAATGAAATTCAGTTCCGTCATTTATTTTTACGGTAATAATTGGAAAGCGACGCACTTCCAGCTCTTCTTTGAGCACAGAATCGAGAAGATCATCAAAGCTATCTAAATTAAAATCGCAATAAAGCGATGATTCGTCTTCTCTTGCTAACCCAGCGTAAATGGCGTCTTGGCGGAATCCTGTCTTTCGCACTGCTTGCAGGAACATTCCGTCTCCACCGATGCTTACGATTATATTTGCTCGTTTGTAATTCTCAACAAGCTCAAAACCATGCTCCTCTGCCAAGGAAAATAGCGGTTTCAAATTTTCAGTTGTTTCATTATCATTGTGGAAATAAAAGAACATTTTGTTTCTATCTGTCATTTGTCATCCCTCCAATTTATGTCAACATTATTATCGTATCATTAAATGACAAATTGCCCTAATAATTTGTAGAATTTTTAGGTTTAAATATATGATAGGAGAGCAAAAATAGGAAATATGCCAGAAGCAGGAATGGAGGGATTGACATGCTCATAAGCCTAATAATACTATGCATCCTATTCCTATTGCTTATGCTTCTATTCTTTTCGAGAGTCTATTATCACTTGCACTATTCCATTAAAAATAAACAGCAACAATTATTTTTGAGTATATCGATTTATAATATTCGTCTTTACCATAAAGAGCTCGACATTGCAAAAGCATCTCCTGATCCAGAATCGGTAGATTTTACAACGTTTACGGATGAAGTGAAACGCATGATTGAAAATGTAAAGGATGCAAAAGAAAAGATAGATTATATATTGACTGTGATTCGAATTCATAAATTGAACTGGTCAACAGCAGGAGGGAGTGGCGATGCATTCTTAACTGGTATTATGACGGGGGCAATTTGGTCGATAAAAGGGATGATTATTGGCTATATCTCTGAAAAAGGGAGACAAGTATGCCGCCCGCATATCGAGGTGTTGCCTGCGTTTCAATCAAAGGAATTTACTACAACAATTGAGTGCATTATTTCATTGCCATTTGGGAAAGCTAGGCATACACTTTTTCGTAATAAATCGTTTTTCAAAGATGATTCGGAAAATTAAAGGAGGAAATGTTAACAATGGATGAGCATCCAATTCAAGGTCTAATGACAACGGCAATGGAAAATTTAAAAAACATGATAGAAGTAAATACAATCATTGGTGATGCAGTAGAGTCACCAGATGGAACGCTGATTATTCCAGTTTCCAAGCTAGGATTCGGCTTTGCTGCTGGGGGCAGTGAATTCAATGCAAGCAATTCTCAAGGAGATTCTGACGCTACATTGCCATTTGGCGGAGGAAGCGGTGGTGGAGTTTCTATTACACCAGTTGCCTTTCTAATTGTGGGTCAGCACGGAGTTAAGATGATACACTTAGATCAAAGTACCCATTTATATGAAAAGATGATTGATTTTGCCCCGCAAGTTATGGAGAAGGTACAACAAATGATGCAGGATTCTGGTAGTTCTAAACAGAAGGAAAATAAAAAGCAAAAACCTCCACTTGATTTTGATATTTAATAAAATCCCTTTTATTGGACATCCGCCTGGAAACTATTCATAATATAATCGAAGGACAATAAGAAGTGGAGGAGTTTTTGAATGGCTAATATTACATTTGGCGGAGAATCCGTTACATTACCACAGACAGAAGTTAAAGTTGGGGATCAAGCACCAGATTTTAAAGTTTTATCAAATGATCTTCAAGAAGTTTCATTAGCTAATTACGATGGCAAAGTGAAATTAATCGTAACAGTGCCATCACTTGACACTGGCGTTTGTTCTCAAGAAACAAAACGCTTCAATGAGGAAGCAGATAAATTAGACAATGTACAAGTTCTAACAGTTAGTATGGACTTACCATTTGCGCAAGCACGTTGGTGTGCAGCGGAAGGCGTGAAGAACTTAGATACATTATCCGATCATCGTGATGCATCACTTGGAGAAGCTTATGGCGTGCTAATGGCTGAACATCGTTTATTAGCTAGAGCTATCTTTGTTGTTGATTCTAGCAATAAGGTTACATATGTTGAATATGTTCCTGAAGTAAAAACACATCCAAACTATGAAGCAGCACTTGAAGCAGTAAAAGCAGCAAAATAAAACCTAATAACAAACAAGAAATCTCTCTCTATTAATTTGAGGGAGATTTTTTTTAAGATTGATGATATATCACAGTTTATGTTGAGCAAATGCAACGAAAACTTCCGAAACTTCTTAACTGTTATAGAAAAAATAAATTAAATTATGATAAATCTTTTACTAACCTTTGTTCATTTGGTACAATAGTAAAGTTGAAGAAAGGGCGAATGGAGGTCATGGTAGTGGATAAATCAAATGTTGAACCACTTTTTGAGTGGGTAGACCATACTACTGAATTAATTCAAAAGCATAATGATGAACCCTATTTAGACAGTTTGGCTGTTACAATGGAAACGTTGTTTTTTAATGATACAGCAGAAGATATGGATGAGATACTGTCACGGAATTTACAAAATGAATTAGCAAAAATCGATTTATCCTCATATGCATCAATTGATATTCGTAAAGCGATTCAATTAGCAATCCTCAAAGGTATGAAGGATTCAACGCAGCAACAGCATTTAATGACACCAGAGACAGTGGCATTAATTATCGGATACCTTGCCGATCAGCTTTTGAAAGGTAAAGAAAGCATTCGTATGTTTGACCCGGCAAGTGGTACGGGTAATTTAATTACGACAGTACTCGAACAGCTTGGACAGGATGTTGCAGCATTTGCTAGTGAAGTTGATCCTACATTAATTCAGCTATCTGTACTGAATGCGAATTTGCAGAAGAAACAAATTGAATTCTTCCATCAGGATAGTTTACGACCATTTCTGCTAGATCCTGTTGATTTAGTTGTTGCCGACTTACCAGTTGGTTATTATCCAGATGATATCAGGGCGAATAATTTCGAACTAAAGGCGGACAGTGGTCATTCCTATGCCCATCATTTATTTATCGAGCAAAGTATGAATTATACGAAAGAAGCAGGCTATTTGATTCTCGTCATTCCAGACTTCTTGTTCGACAGTGATCAATCGGACAAGCTTCACCGTTATCTTCAAGAACATGCTCATATCGTCGGGGTTATACGTTTACCCGAAAGTGCATTTAAGTCAAAAACGAATGTAAAAAGCATTTTGATATTGCAGAAGAAGGGCGAGCATACGAAGACACCGAAACAACCGCTGCTTGTACAAATGCCAGCCTTTAAGAATGCAAATGGAATGGCAGACATTCTTGGACAAATGAATGCATGGTTTAAAACGTACGAAAATAATAAATAATTTTTTAGGAGTTGTCATCAATGAGTAATGTGTTAGCAATTAATGCTGGTAGTTCTTCATTAAAATTCCAATTAATTGAAATGCCAGAGGAAACAGTAAAAGCAATCGGTCTAGTGGAAAGAATCGGTTTAGCAGATTCTGTTTTCAAGATTGAAGTGGATGGTAAGAAAGAGAAAACAGTTGGCGATATTCCAGATCATGCTGTAGCCGTTAAGAAACTATTAGATGCTTTAATCTCAACAGGGGTTGTAGCGTCATTTGATGAAATTGATGCAGTTGGACATCGTGTAGTACATGGCGGAGAATACTTCGATGATTCTGTATTAATTACAGATGATGTAATCGCAAAAATTGTAGAAACATCGGAATTAGCACCATTGCATAACCCAGCGAACTTAACTGGTATTTATGCTTTCCAGGAAATCTTGCCAAATGTGCCAATGGTAGCAGTATTTGATACAGCATTCCATCAAACAATGCCTAATACATCTTATTTATATAGCTTACCAAAGGAATACTATGATGACTTTGGTATCCGTAAATATGGTTTCCACGGTACATCACATAAATATGTATCAGAGCGTGCAGCAGACTTAATGGGCGTTCCTATTGAAAAATTACGATTAATTTCTTGTCATATCGGAAATGGTGCTAGTATCACTGCAATCGAAGGTGGAAAATCAATTGATACATCAATGGGCTTCACACCACTTGCTGGGGTAACAATGGGAACACGTTCAGGAGATCTTGACCCTGCATTAATTCCGTACATTATGGAGAAAACTGGTAAGACAGCCGAAGAAGTAATTGATGTATTTAATAAAGAAAGTGGAATGCTTGCACTTTCAGGATTCTCTAGTGATTTACGTGATATTCAAGAGCAAGTGGATACGAATCCACGTGCAGAATTAGCTTTAGACGTATTTGCTGAAAGAATCCATAAATATATCGGATCTTATGCAGCGAAAATGTCTGGTGTAGATGCAATTATCTTTACAGCAGGTGTCGGCGAAAACAGTTCTGCTGTAAGAGAAAAAATCTTGCATGGCCTAGAATTTATGGGCGTATACTGGGATCCTAAATTAAACGAAACTCGTGGAGATGAACGATTCATCAACTATCCGCATTCACCTGTGAAAGTATTGATTATCCCTACGAATGAAGAAGTAGTTATTGCAAGGGATACGTTACGTTTAGCTAAATAAAGTAATTAGAAGCGCTTCATGTGTATGGAGCGCTTTTAAATTTTTCCTTGTTGCTATTTGTATAAAGTGCAACGTAACTTAAGATAGCAAATGCACTCGGGCCAGTCCCGGAAATACACGGAGCGCATCTTAGGGCGGCTGGTGAGCCTCCTTGTGCTGTGCACTTCGAAGTCCCACCGAGGCCTTTCCTCCCATAGGATAAGGAAGGCTTCGGCAGCGTTACATCGCAATCAGACAAATTGCTCTTTATTTTCGTGGAGTCTTCGTGTATTTTACGAAACCTACCGACATAGAAGTAGCAAACGCACTAACTATCGAAATTGATCATTGATTAAGGAAAGGAGACTACTTAGGGAATAGCAACGTCTTCTGGTGGATAAGAAATATTGCGAATGTCCGGAGCGGAAATCAACTGTACTCTTAGTTCGCACTTTATATCATCTATTAATATTCGGTTACAGGAAATACCAAAGTAAAATACACTTACTTGCTGATAAGTACAACTAAGGCTGTCACCATGTTTTAAGGTGACAGCCTTAGTGTAAAAAAGAAATGTTATTTTATTTTTAATAGAACAGTATGATTTATTATCGTACAACCAATACGTCACATTCAGCATATCTTGTAATGCTTTCGGAAACACTTCCGATTAAGAATCGTTCCACTGCGTTCATACCTGTTGCACCACAAATGATGAGGTCAGCTTTAAAATCCTTAGCAATGTTTTTTGTGATTTTCACTTTGGGAGATCCATATTCAATGCAGCGAACTAAATCAGTAACACCTGCTGTTTTCGCATTTTCAACGTAAGAGTCAAGTAGTTCCTTTGCGTATTGTTCAGCACGCTCAGCAAGCGAACGGTCATATGCTTCAGCAGTTGCAAAGGTACGTGAATCAACAACATGTGCAAGTATCAATCGCGCATTATTTCTTTTTGCAATGTCTAGTGATTTTTTGAATGCTTTTTCTGCGGCTTCTGAACCATCTACAGCTACTACGATATTATTATATTCCATGATTATTCCTCCCCTTTCCCTTTAAGTATATACCCTATCAGGAAACGCTTCAAACAAAAAATGGAAGAAAAGGAACCCATTATTTTTCATTTTTATTGGACAAACTACGCCTACGGAGGTGGGTCATTTGTCAAAAAAACAAGGTAAAATATCAAGTAATTATGAATTAGATCCTGAGGGTGTGGCAGCTGTACAAAACCAGTTATTCGAAAGTTATCAAAGCGGTGTAGTAGAAGATCAACTTACAAATAATCGAGGGATACACAAGTTTAATAATGCAAAAAAATAAAGTTGTTCAATGAAAGCGGCTCGTCGTTCGATTCGACGAGCCGCTTTACATGTTTAAGGTTCATTTTTAACAGCCTTATTTAATGATTTGCAATTCTTTTGGATATGCGGTGAGGATTTCAGGTCCTTTTTCTGTTGTGAAAATCATATCCTCAATCCGAACACCGCCAGTATTCGGAATATAAATTCCTGGCTCGATTGTGAAGCACATGCCTTCAACAAGCGCAAGTTCGTTATTACCATGCATTGATGGATATTCATGCGTTTCAATTCCTAGACCATGGCCAATTCTGTGTGTGAAATATTCACCATATCCAGCCTGTTCAATTGTAGATCTCGCAGCTTTATCAATATTACCAACTGCTGTCCCTAATTGTGAAATATCGATTGCATTTTGCTCTGCTGCAAGAACAGTTTCGTAAATATTCTTCTGTTCATCCGTAATTGATTTGAAAGCAACGGTTCTTGTTATGTCGGAGCAATAGCCTTCAAACACAACCCCAAGGTCAAACATGACTAAGTCACCAGCAGTAATTTTCTTATTCGATGGATTACCATGTGGGGATGCAGTTTTTATCCCGGAAAGGGCCATCGTAGAGAATGACATTTCTTGTACACCTTGTCTTTTTAATTCATATTCAATCTTTGCAATCAGTTCTAATTCGGTAACTCCTTCAGTAATTGCTTTTACTCCAGTTTCTACACCGAAATCAGCGAGCTGTGCGGCTTGTTTTAATAGTGCATATTCCTTTTTCGTTTTGATGACACGTTGGTTTGCTAAGATTTCTTTGGCATCAAATATTTCTGCATTCGGTAAAATCCGCTTAATTGCTTGGTATCTTTCTAATGTAATATGATCCTGTTCTAGTGCAATTGAAGCTGGAGCAGCCCCATTTTTTTCTAAATGACTGCGGAGTAATTCCCATGGATCCTCGTGATCATAATAGCCAATCATTTCATTTTTCCACCCAGCATTTTTCGCATCTTCTGCTTCCATTTTGGGAAGGATTAGAATTGGGTCTAATTTATTGCTAATGTATACGCCGATTACACGTTCGTGTGGGTCTGTATAATAATTACTTAAGTAATAAAAGTTTGCCTTTGATGTAACGAGCACACTTTCAATCTGTTGTTTGTTAATTTCTGTTAATAAGCTATCCATTCGAGTAGTCAACGTTTTCACCTCTATGTTAGAATATAACTAGTATAACAAATGTAAGGTGTGTTTATCAAAAAGGTTTATTTAAAGGTACGAACTAAGAGGGATGCTTCCTGGCCAGTCGCTACGGAAATACACTACGCTTTCCGTGGAGGGCTGGTGAGCCTTCTCGTGCTGACGCACTTCGAAGTCTCACCAAAGCTCTTCCTCCCGCAGGAGTCTCAGTGTATTTCCTCCGCTGGGATTGTGCAGTAATGATATGTTCTATCCCCCTATTAGAGATAGAACAGCATTTGCCTCTCTTATGGCTGTTGATTGCAGCAGGACAGGAGACTCCTGCAGGAAAAATTACTGCTTTCGATGGAGCAGACCGCGTTGCCTTAAGGTGGTGCGACTCTCCGGAGCTTAAATCAAAGTTACACCTAATTAGCAGTTTATCAAAATTACAACAATCTTTATGAAATGAGAAATTTATATATTTTTTTTGAAACCATTCTGATTTATATTCGTATAACTATTATAACGTCGAAATGAACTAGAGGTGAATTGATGGGATTTTTTTCAAAGTTTTTTTCAAAAAAGGATCAAAACCAGCCTACAACAGAAAAAAGAACTGTACTTAATATGAAAGTAGGCGATATCATCACCTATGAATTACAGGATTTCGAGGTTGTAGGAAAAATTACACTCCGAGATGGCAGCTATGAATGGTATGATTACCAGCTACTAGGGGAAGAGAAGACATTATGGTTGTCAGTGGAAATGGATGATGAACTTGAGCTGGCAATGTATGAAAAGGTGAAGTTCCAAGTGTCTGAGCCATATCCGAAGAAGTTGACGTATGACAATAAAACGTATTATTTGGAGGAAGAGGGCGTTGCGAGAGTAATCGGTGAAGGTCGAAGTTCTAATGTGCATGGAATGGAAACCCATTATGCTGATTATGAGGATGATTCAGAGGAGAACTTTCTCGGGTTAGAATCATGGGACACTGAAATTGAAGTAAGTACCGGATTCGCGATTGAGCCTTATGAGCTCAAGATAATCGCAGGATCCATCTAAAGAAGGATATAATATAAAGGAGGAAAATAAATGTTTAAATTTTTTAAACGAGTAAAAACAGTAGTAGGTTCAGAATTGAATGCAATGCTTGATAAAGCAGAGGATCCGGTGAAAATGCTGGATCAGTACATGCGTGACATGGGAGAAGACATTCGCGAAGTAGAAGCGGCTGTAGCAAAACAAATCGCAAATGAGAAAATGCTGAAACGTAAAGCAAATGATGCACTAGCATTAGTACAAAAAAGGCAAGAACAAGCAGAAAAAGCTGTTGAAGCTGGTAATGATGACTTAGCTCGTCGTGCACTGCAAGATAAGAAGGATCATGATGCGACAGCAGTAGCATTAAATGAATCTTGGGAAAGAGCGAAGGCTGATGCAGATTTACTTCGCGAACGCTTAGATGAAATGAAGAAAGAATATCAAGAAATGAATTTAAAACGCGATTCGCTTAAGGCACGTGCAGAATCTGCGCAAGTACGTACGAAAATAAATCGTACAATGTCATCGATTGGCGATGATGCATCGAAGCGTGGATTCGAGCGTATGGAAGAGAAAGTCATGCGTTTTGAAGCAGAGGCAGAAACAAGTGAAGACTTGTCACAGGCTAGCCGTTCATTAGATGATGAATTTGAAGATTTAATTAAAAATGATGTAGATGATGAACTAGCTGCATTGAAACAAAAAATGGGTAAAGAATAAGGCATGATGGGATCTGACATAAGGGAGCAGTGATTACTGCTCCCTTATGTTCGCAGTAAGAAAGTATATCGATATTTCTTTCTGCATAGGGCAACTATGGCATTCACCTAATGACTTGGCGAATGCCCGGTTTCCTATCGAAAGGGGGATTAAGTTGTTAAAGAGATGGTGTATGCTTAGTGGCTTTATATTATTTATCTTATATTTAACTGCCTGCTCATCCCCTATGGATAATTCTGATCGAGGAATTCAACAGGAAATCACGATAACAGCGGAGAGTATTCCCGATGAATCTGGAAAAGAAGAAATTGAAGCTGCTATTGCTGCAAGTCCGAGTAGCCAAATCGATTCGATTATCGAGGCAAACTTTCCTCTAGTTGACGTTGTGACAGATGAGTCCACTACAGCAGAAATCTATGCAACGAAGGAATTTACCTTAGAAGAACTTGCTAGTGTTTTAACGTCGAAGGTTGAGCCAGAGGAAACTAGTGAGGTCATCGATCAGCAGCAAATCTTTATTTATCCGGATTATTTTGTTACGCTGAAGCCTAGTGTGGATGATGAGAATGTATTGCTGATTGAAGTTGCTACAGAGCAATTTGTACAAAGAAATTATTCACCAAGCTTTTTACAAACATATTTCGGAATTAGGCTTCTAGATAGTATCTTTGGCAGTAATTGGGGAAGCCAGCGGAACTCCGGAACATATTCTGGTTATGGCACACCAAATCGAGGAAATACGACATTTAGGGGCGGCGGTCCGAACACAGGAAAGTAAAAGGAGGGATTATCGATGGAGGCATATATCGCAACGATTGCATATTTTTTCATTTCGATTGTTATCATTTTAATAGGGGTCGTTATTTTTGAACTTTTAACTAGAAAGTATAAGGATATGGAAGAAGTGCATAATGGCAATTCAGCTGTCGCCCTATCGATTGCAGGGAAGATTGTCGGCATAAGTATCATTCTTGCCTTTGCAATTTATCACAGCAATTACATTTATGAAACAGTAATATGGGGAGTATTTGGGGTTGTCCTGCAAATGATTGCCTATGTGCTCGTTAATTTGGTGATAAGAAGATTTTCCGTTGAAGATGAATTGAAGAAGAATAATATCGCGGTTGGTATTATTTCGTTTAGTGTATCAATTGGGATTGCGCTCGTTGTTGGTGCGTCGATTACATAATGTGTTTTAAGATATGGGCGGCCAGCCAAAGCTCGGCCGCTGTTTTTATTTTCGTTTAATGGGGTGTCTGTAGTGAATGAGGAAGCAATAAGAAAAAGCACGATTATTTATTGGTCATCTGGAATTGTTTCAATTTGTGGCATTATCTTTGAGGTTCTGTTTGGTGCGTTAGGATCGTACATATTAGGTGATGGAGTCAAACAGTATACATTAACAATTTCGCTGTTTTTAACGGGAATGGGAATTGGTGCAAGCCTGAGTGAGAAGGTAATGAAAAATCTAATACTTTCCTTTATTTGGGTTGAATTCAGTGTAGGGCTGATCGGCGGATTTTCCAGCTTTACGATGTTTGGGATTACCGCATATGCGCCTGCTGGAACCGATGCATTTTATTTATATTTCATTACGATTTTAGTCGGTGCGTTAACCGGATTTGAGTTGCCAATCCTTATCCGCAAGGCAAATGAAATTGGTGTGAAATTAAATAAGAGTACAGCGAGGGTACTGTTTTCTGACTATGCTGGTGGACTAATTGGTGGGCTGCTATTCGTTTTCCTATTACGCCCGCAGTTTGGCATGGTGAAATCGGCATTTCTAGTAGGCTGTGTTAATGTTCTTGTAGCATTAACCGTGTTATGGCTATTCCGAAAAGAAATACGTAAGTTCTTGGTACATGCCATTTGTGGGATTGTGATATTAGTCGCTTTAATCATTGGTTTGCTATTCGGCGAGGCTGCTGCCTTTAATTTTGAACAAAAGCTATATCAGGACCCAATTTTACTTATGGAAGAAACAAATTACCAGAAAATTATTCTTACACAGGGTGCAGATGAGGATGTGCGGCTTTATTTAAATGGCTCCTTGCAATTTAGCTCGGCAGATGAATATCGTTACCATGAGGTACTCGTCCACCCGACAATTGCCTATGCAGAGAATCCGGAAAAAGTGCTGATTCTAGGTGGTGGTGACGGGATTGCCGCAAAGGAAGTACTGAAATATGATGAAGTCAAGCATATTACTTTGGTCGACCTTGATCCAGCGATGACAGAGCTTGCGAATACGAATGAGCGGCTGCTGAAATTAAATGAAGGTGCTTTGCAAAATGATAAAGTTGATGTGAAAAATATGGATGCCTTTCAGTTTTTAGAAGAATCAGAGGAATGGTACGATGTAATTATTATCGATTTACCAGATCCAAATGACGAAAGCTTAAATAAGCTGTACACGAAGGAATTTTATTCACTTGTCCGTAATCATTTGCTTCCAGGTGGAGCGGCGATGATTCAGGCGACAAGCCCTGTGTTTGCAACTGAAGTATATTGGACAATAGCTGAAACCGTCATCTCGGCGGGATTATATACGGAAAATCTTCATGTTGATGTACCAAGCTTCGGCAACTGGGGATTTGTGATGGCAAGTCGTGGGAAGATTGATCTTCAAACAGTTGATATTACCATCCCAACTCGATTTTTGAAAACGGATCTGCTCCCGAGTTTAACGGCTTTTGGTGCTGACGAGGACTCGATTATCGAGGATAAAAACGGTGATTCAGTTACATTAAAGCCTAATACATTAATTGATCCACATTTAATTCAACTATATGAGAATGCATGGAAAAACTATTAATAGGGTAGAGGAATAGGCAGGGTTCTTGTGGAATAGTTAAGTAGAAGATTATCTAATAGAAAGGGAGATATAATTGATGAAAGTATCTTATCATGGACATTCAGTAGTAAAGGTCGAAACAGGGACACATACGATTTTAATTGATCCGTTTATTTCGGGAAATCCAGCATGCGACTTGGATGAGAGTACAATTAAAGCGGACGTGATTTTATTAACACATGGACATAATGATCATGTTGGTGATACTCTTGACATTGCAAAACGGAATAATGCGCTTGTTGTCGCACCAAATGAACTTGCAGATTACTTCGGTTCTAAGGGATTAAAAGTACATGGAATGCATATTGGCGGTTCCTATCATTTTGACTTTGGACGTGTAAAATTCACTCAGGCATTCCATGGATCTTCCTATGTCGAAGAAAGTGGAACTGTCATCTATGGTGGCATGCCAGGTGGAATTCTGTATACCGCTGAAGGAAAAACGATTTACCACTTAGGTGACACAGCACTATTTACCGATTTAAAAATATATGGTGAGATGAATGAGATAGATGCAGCATTTATACCAATTGGCGATAATTTTACGATGGGACCGGACGATGCGCTTGTAGCCGCGGATTGGATTAATGCTAAGATTGTCGTGCCAATCCATTATAATACATTTCCTGTTATTAAGCAGGACCCCTATACGTTTGCGAGTCAAGTCAGAACGGGTGAGGGACGGGCAATGGAGATTGGCGATAGTATTGAACTATAATTAGAGGTGACGCGAGCTGTATGGCTCGCGTTATTTTTTTGCGTGAGGATGTTTGGCTACGTGGGTGTGGTGCTACTGAGGAAATACCGATATATATGAAAATACGCCGATATCCACCCGAAACACGCCGATATATCCACATAACGCGATATTTGACAAACAAGTGAGCGAATAAAGGACCATGAATGGAAAAAATTGTTTTCTTTATAATTGAATGTTGCTATAATTTGGTTTGTGATACTTTTTACCTATATTTTACATTTTTTGAAAGGAAGCGTTTATCATCCAACTATTATTTGCTCTATTCTTTTTTCTATTTGGCATCACGTTTGGCTCGTTTTATAATGTTGTCGGCTTACGTTCTCCAAAAAATGAAACCTTTGTTAATGACCGTTCTTATTGTCCCTCCTGCAAGCATCAGCTCTCATGGTATGAGCTTATTCCTGTCTTTTCATTCCTTATACAAAGAGGAAAATGCCGTCATTGTAAAACACAAATATCCTTCATTTATCCGTCAATTGAATTGCTGACAGGCTTTCTGTTTGCCTTTAGCTTTTGGGAAATCGGCTTGGAATGGGAATTAATTACGGCATTATTACTCGTTTCGATGCTGATGATTATTCTCGTTTCTGATGTTACATACATGGTCATTCAAAATAAAGTATTACTCTTTTTCTTGCCATTACTGATTATCACAAGGCTGATTCAACCGCTAGATCCATGGTGGTCGCCAATTGTTGGGGCAATCGTCATTGCCTTAATTCTAGCAATCATAATCCTTGTTAGTCGTGGAGGTATGGGTGCAGGTGATATGAAATTATTTGCTGTTCTCGGTGTTGTCCTTGGTGTTGAGAAAGTGCTGCTTGCATTCTTCCTTTCGTGTTTACTTGGTGCGATAATTGGGATGTTGCTAATGGTATTTAAAATCATTAAACGTAAACAGCCTGTGCCATTTGGACCGTATATTGTATTGGCAGCGTTGATTGCTTATTTTTATGGAGATTTGCTGATTGATTGGTATTTGGGGTTAATGGTCTAAAGGGGGATTTCTATTTCCCTTTAACACTTAATCAAAGGAAGGAAATCCCTCTTCACTTAGCAAAACTTACCACATAATTGAATTTTACATTAAATTAATAATTGGCTAATGTGCTAATAGTACTAGAGTTGTAAGCGTTGTGATTTTAAGTAGTTATTTTGGCTCAGTTTTTTAGTTGACACAATTTTTACCAATTGATACTATTGAACTAGTAAAATGATAGATGAAGTGATGAAATACGATTATATATGGGTACCTATATCGTATGGAGCTAGTGGTGCAACCGACCTTTCATAGAATGCGTGAAGTGCTGATATGTAAGGTTTTTTCATTATGTATAAATGTTCGAAAATTACGTCATTTAGTGATTGAGAAGGAAGTTATCTACTATGAAATTATTGAAAAATCCTATAGTAAAGATTGCTCTTGCCTTTCTGATTATTTACTTATTACCGAATGAAGTTGTCGAAGCAGCTGGAAAAGTTTCAGAAGGCTCTGCAATTGCTGGTATACCGTTAGAAGGTTTATCACTAGAGGAAGCAAAGCAGAAGCTAGAGTCGAAAGTGGCGGAATGGCAAAGCGGTGAGCCAGTCATTGCTGTGAGTGAATATGAAAGCATAGCGATTCCCCGTCATTTATTTCAGTTTGACATTGATGCTACATTAAAACAGCTTGATGAGCGGACGGAACGAAATTGGTCAACTTTTTTTATGAAGCTAAAGAATGTGCAGCTCCCGTTAGAAGTCTCGATAGCAAATGATGCGATTGACTGGCCAGCACATGTTGACGTGGAAAAAACCTTGGCAAATGCAGCATTAATCGTAAGTAATTTGGAAGAAAGTAATATCAATATTAAATACATAGATGGTGCAATTATCGAGCAAGAGGCTATTGCCGAAATTACCTATAGTATTCCAGAAGCATCCAATGCAGCGATTAATTATTTAGTTGAAGAGCTTAATGGACTTACCATTGAAGCGGAAAGTGCATTTTCATTCTTAGATACGGTTTCCTTACCGAATGGCATGGACAATTCGGAGGTTGAAATGAGCTTCGTTGCTTCCGGATTATATGCGTTAACATTGCAAACGAATGTCGAAATCACCGAACGTCATCAACAGAAGAAAGTGACGAGCTATGCCGAGGCAGGTTTGGACGTTGAAGTAAATCGAGAAACAAAGAAAAATCTATTGCTGTATAACCCAAATGCATATGCTTATACCGTCCATGCAAGCATCGATGAACAGCAAATGAAGATGTCGATTCATTCTTTTCCAGAGGATATTACATACACATATGAGTTTGAAAACAAAGTCGATGTCGAGCCAAGAACATTGTATCGCTATAATCCTGACTTAGATTTAGGGGAAGAGGAAGTAGTGCAGCAAGGGGAACCAGGAGTACAAATCGAAGTATACCGGAATGAGCTTGCAGAAGACGGAAGTATCAACGAACATGAGTTAATTAGCAGAGATTTCTATTTTCCAACACCAGAAATTATCGAAGTGTCAACAGAAGGAGTAATTCCAGAAGAGGATGTAGCAACGGAGACAGCGGCTCCCGAAGAATCAACGACAATACCACAGCTAAGTCTTGATTCACTCACGTCTGATCTGCTGCCAAGTACGAGTCCAGAATGTACTACAACGGACCAAGTACAATGTGAGGAAAGTGAGACAGATCCAAGTACTCTGCTGCTCGCTTGTATGATGGAAAATGAAACGGAGTCTGCTACCAGAGATCCAGAGCAGGAAACTGATGTTGCAACAGAAGAAGCAGAGAGTAACCCATATTGTGACTTGATGTATTTGTATGTCTTCATGAGCCTGTTTGGCAATGAAGACATACTAACTCAAACGGAAGAAACAGAGAGTGTAATCCAACATGAGGAAATTCCATCTGGGGCAATAAATGAAGAAGAGGTGCAGTAAATAATGGCACGTAAACGATTAGGGGACTTACTTGTTGAGTCAGGGTTAATAACAGACGATCAATTGGCAGGGACACTAGCAAATAAAGGTGAAGACGAGAAATTAGGAGATGCACTGCTGAGAGAAGGTTACATAACCGAACAGCAGCTAATTGAAGTGCTTGAATTCCAGTTGGGTATTCCACACATTAATGTGGCACAATATCCGGTCGAACAAGAAACCATTCAACTCGTACCAAAAGAGTTAGCAAAGCGTCACTTATTGCTACCAATTCGCATCGATGGCAATAAATTATTTGTGGCGATGGCAGATCCAATGGACTACTTTGCGATGGAAGAGCTTCGCATGGCGACAGGCTATCAGATTATGCCTGGTATTGCGACCAAGGACGCTTTGTACCGAATGGTGACAAAGTACTATGATCTGCAGGAATCCATCAATGAAGTAATGGATGATTATTCACGAGAGGAAAGCATGGATGAAACTGGGATTACCGATGAGGATTCACCGATTGTAAAACTTGTTAATCAAATAATAACGAATGCTGTTGCACAGCGGGCAAGTGATATCCACCTTGATCCACAAGAAGTAGATCTAACCGTTCGATATCGTGTGGATGGTGTTCTAAAAACAGAACGAGCATTGCCGAAATATATGCAAAATGTGCTAATTGCCCGAATTAAGATTATGGGGAATCTGAATATCACTGAAAATCGAATACCACAGGATGGCCGGATAAAAGTAGATATTAATAATCGACCAATCGATATTCGAATTTCCTCGTTGCCATCTGTCTACGGAGAAAAAATTGTAATGCGGATACTTGATTTGGGAAGTTCAATGGATCAGCTTGATAAATTAGGATTGACACCTGATAACTTGGTGAAATTCACGAAAATGATTGAAAAGCCAAATGGAATTGTTCTTATTACAGGTCCAACTGGATCAGGAAAATCTTCCACACTTTATGCAGCATTGAACCGTTTGAACTCAGAGGAAGTCAACATTATTACGATTGAGGATCCCGTTGAATATCGTTTGCGTGGCATTAACCAAGTACAGGTTAAGGAAGAAGTCGGTATGACATTTGCGAGTGGATTACGCTCGATTTTACGTCAGGATCCAGACATCATTATGATCGGGGAAATTCGTGATTTCGAGACGGCACAAATTGCGATTCGTGCCTCACTGACAGGGCATTTAGTATTAAGTACACTGCACACTAACAGTGCAATCGCTGCGCTAACAAGGTTAATCGATATGGGAATTGAACCATTTCTCATTTCTTCATCACTTGCTGGTGTAGTGGGACAGCGCCTAGTTCGTCGTATATGCAGAGATTGTGCGGAGGAAGTATTACCAACAGCACGAGAACAGGAGATTTTCCAGCAAGCGGGCATTGAAGCTGGTGCAATCAAACACGGCAGAGGCTGTCCGAGCTGTAATGGGACTGGATATCGCGGTAGGCTAGCAATCCATGAAATTCTGCCCATTGACGATGAGATCAATCGGCTTGTCATGAAAGCAGCTAGCATGGCAGCTATCCGCGATTATGCGAAACAAATGGGAATGCCGTTTCTCATTGATGATGGACTATTAAAGGTGGCACAAGGATTAACGACGACAGAAGAAGTCCTCCGCGTGACCCGAGCAGAATAGGAGGAGTAAATCATGCACGAGACAATTGAAGGATTATTGGAACAAGCATATGGAAAAGGTGCATCTGATTTACATATTACGGCAGGATCAAGGCCAATTTTCCGACTGAATGGCGAGCTTGTTCCTCAAGGGGACACGATACTATCTTCCGAGGATACCGAGAAGATGGCCAAGGCAATTATCAAGGAGTCTGACTGGAATCGATTCATCGAAATCGGCGAGCTCGATTTTTCTTATATGATTGAAAATGTATCGCGTTTTCGTGTCAATACATACCATCAGCGACAAAAAGTCGGCATCGTTGCCAGGGTGATTCCGAATCAAATTCCGAGTATCGAGCAATTGGGGATGCCACAAATTTTAAAAGATTTAGCAAAGAAGCCCCAGGGACTGATTTTAGTTACTGGCCCAACCGGTTCTGGTAAATCAACAACGTTAGCAGCGATAATTGATTATATTAATCAGAGCAGTGCAAAGCATGTCATAACACTCGAGGATCCGATTGAATATGAGCATCATCATCAGAGGTCAATCGTTAACCAGCGTGAGGTTGGCATGGATACCGAAAGCTTCGCAAACGGGCTGCGTGCGGCGCTCCGCCAGGATCCGGATATTATTTTAGTCGGAGAAATGCGTGATTATGAAACGATTTCCACTGCAATTACGGCAGCGGAAACGGGACATCTCGTGCTAGCAACGTTACATACGACCAGTGCAGCACAAACGATTGACCGGATTATCGATGTGTTCCCACCATTTCAGCAGCCGCAAATTCGGATTCAGCTTGCATCCGTCCTTGAGGGGATTATTTCCCAGCGGTTACTGCGAAGGGCAGACGGAAGCGGCAGAATTGCTGCGACTGAGATTTTAATCAATTTGCCATCGGTTGCCAATTTAGTACGCAATGAGAAGGTTGATCAGATTACAAATATTTTGCAGACGAGCCGTGCAGCAGGGATGCATACGTTAGAAATGTCCGTTCGAGAACTTCTTGACGAAGGAATGCTATCCTTTGGCGATGCAAGCCCCTACATAGCAAATTCAGGTGAATATTAATGCCAGTTTATAAATATGTCGGAAGAACGAAGAAGGGAACGATGAAGCGCGGGACGATTGAAAGTGTGTCAAGAAGTCAAGCAATCTCCGAGCTTCGAGAGAAAAGCATTAGCCCTCGTGAAGTTACGGAAACGAAGGCAACGATCTTCAATCGTGATATTGCGATAGGTGGAAGTACAGTAAAGTCCGAGGATTTTGTAATCTACTGCCGCCAGTTCGCTACCTTGATTCGTGCAGGAATTTCGATTGTCCAGGCAACAAATATATTAGCAGCCCAAACCGAAAGCAAAGGGTTAAAGAAGACACTCTTTCAAGTAGAGTCCGAGATTAAAGAAGGGCATTCCTTCTCCGATTCAGTAGCTAAGTTTCCAAAAGTTTTCCCGTCGCTGTTTGTAAACATGGTTCGAGCAGGGGAACTCACAGGAAATATTGATAGCACATTGGACAGACTTGCAAGCTATTTTGAAAAACAAAACTCCTTGAAAAAGAAGATTCAATCAACGATGGCGTATCCAGTGATTCTATCAGTTGTCGTTGTTGCGGTCGTTATTTTCCTAATGCTAACGATTGTTCCACAATTCACGACGATGTTTGAAGACATGGGGAGTGAATTACCAGCGATTACCCAGCTTGTTGTGAGTATGAGTGATTTTATTCGGAATTCCTGGTTGTTTGGCATGTTAGTTGTATTTGTAGGAATCGCTGTCTTTCTATATTTCTATCGAAACAACAAAGTTTTTCATTACTCGGTACACATGGCGTTATTTAAAATGCCAGTGTTTGGCAAGCTGCTGCAAAAATCAGCAATCGCTCGGATGACACGAACATTGTCATCGCTGTTCGCAAGCTCTGTGCCAATTTTGCAGGCACTTACGATAGTAGAAAAAGTCGTTGGCAATCCCGTCATCGGCAGAGTTGTCCTTGCATCACGAGACAGTCTAGAACAAGGGCGGCCGCTTTCTGAGCCAATCGAAAAAAGCTGGGTATTCCCGCCACTCGTTGCTCAAATGATTGCGATTGGCGAACAAACAGGGCAGCTTGACTTCATGCTTGCAAAGGTTGCAGATTTTTATGAGGAAGATGTCGACCGAACTGTTGATACGTTGAAATCACTGATTGAACCGTTGATGATTGTTATTCTTGCTGGGGTTGTTGGATTTATTGTTATTGCGATTATGGTGCCGATGTTCTCGATTTATGGCGAGATGTAAGAATTGAGACTTTAGGGAGGTGATGGGGGAAGAGGGAAAAAGAGTTATTAACTGGGTCTATTACATAATAAAAAATAGGAGGATTTAATGATGAAAAAAATTCTGCAAAGATTGAAAAAAGATGAACGAGGATTGACATTGGTTGAGCTACTTGCTGTTGTTGTTATTTTGGCGATTGTTGGGGCGATTGCGTTTGTGGCGATTGGGAATGTTATGGAGAATTCTAGGCAGGATGCGCACGTGGCAAATGCACAACAAATAGTATCAGCAGCCAAATTGGCCGAAGCTAGTGGTACTGAAATTGGGACGGATTTTAATGTAAATCCAGGAACTGATGGAACGGGTGGACTTGAGACACTTGATACTTTAGTAGATCCATGGACTAAGGGTGAATACGATACTGCAACTGTTTCAAGTATAGATGGAAATTATTCAGTTACCCTCTCAAGCTCAGATGATAATACTGAATGTGCAATCACTGCTTCTACAGAAGCAGAACTCCTTGAAGGAAGAGAAACAGCCTGTCAATAATTATGTCTCAATTTACAATACTTTTCGACCATATAACGGTTGAGAAGTATTGTAAATATTGGTGAACAAATAAGAAGATATAAATTCATAATAAAACTTATCCTAATAGTCAATTCCTTTCACAATCTCATCATACTAATGGTGGGCTGGTGAAAAGAATTGCCTATCATTCTTTAATACTATCAAACTACCCTAGTCACAGAAAGGTGATTTCACATCATGTTTTCGCTTAAAAAATCTAAAAAAGTAATCAACATCGTAATTGAAGATTATGTGCTGCGGATCGTGGAAACGTCTGGTCATAATATTTCCTCCATTAAAATGGTTTCTGAAAAGCCACTTCCAGCAGGTATTATCGTTCACGGGAAAGTTGCAGATGAAATTCAGTTTTATAGTTTTATGAAGGAATTAGTAAAGGAACTTGGCTTGAAAAATCGCCTTGTTCGTTTTTATGTTCCTGACTCACTTGTCATTATGCGTCAGGTTGAGTTTCCTGCACATTTGAAAAATAAAAAAGAAATTAAGGAATACTTTGATACAGAGATTGGTAAAAGCATTCATCTGCCATTCAAAACTCCGGTTTTTGATATCCATTATCCCCCGTTCGAAACTCCGAATCGCAAAGAAACAATGATGGAGAACTTAAATGAAATGCACCAAGGTATATTATTTGCTGCGCCGGAAGAAGAAATGACAAAGTATACGGAAATATTGGTAGACGTATCGATGAAGCCAATTGTTGCCGATGTGAAGGCATTGGGTATTTACCGTTATTATCAACAGATGAAACATATTGATACTAGTCATAGCTACCTCTTTGTTGAGTTAAATGTAACATCTATTCATATCGGTATTTTCCACAATCACCAGCTTGAGTTTTTACGCTTTCAGAATTTAGATTTGAAATTAAAGGGATGGAAAGCAAGCAATCTCCCTAATGAGCCAGTTCATTGGAATTTTGAGGAAGAAGAGGCAGTAATCAAAGGTATTGTCGGGGATCAGATATTGGAATTAGAGCGGATTATGAATTTCTATCGTTTTTCCATACATAAGGGTGAAAAAGGTGTTACTGATATCGTTATTCTCGGTGACCATCCAAACAAACAGGAATTTTATCAAAAAGTGAAAAGCCAGAGCGACTTACCAATCAACTTGTTGCAAAACCATGAAACAAAAGCTAAGGAAATTAGCAGCTTCTATATACCAGCATTAGGGCTCGCGTTAGAAGGGGGAGAATTAGCGGATGAAGCCAGAAGTTAATCTCTTACCGAAGTACGAGCGATATAATAATGTTCCTTTTATATTATTTATTATTGGACTGGTGGTCTGCTTACTGCTTTCCGGCACACTCATCTGTTTTTACGTAACAACTAATGGCGAACTTACAAAAGCAGAAGCCAATGTATCCCAATTAACAGAAGAAAAAACATTGCTTGAAGCTAGGGTAAATATTTTAAATACGAATGATTCCAGTACGTTAGAAGGTGCGATTGCTTATGCAGAGCAGTATGTCGTCCCTACTTCAACACTAGTGGATGAATTTATAGTATTGCTGCCTGAAAGTAGCTATTTAAGCTATTTTTTATATGATTATGAAACGGTACAAGTTGAAACACAATTTGAAGTACTTACAGATACTGCCAACTACGTAGAAGCACTGACAAACTCGGCCTATATGAAAAATGTCGTAATTGATGAAGTAGAAACATTTGATCATGAAACGGAAGATATTGATGAGGAAATGGATAGACGATACGAAGTTATTCCCCGTAATCATGCTCACTATTCGCTTGAAGTTAATAAAGAAGCTTTAGTTGAGGAGGAAGAAACTGATGAATAGTTTGTTCCAAGAAAATAAGAGATCCTTCGTCCTTCTACTTGGATTAGTCTTTGTTTTAATTATTGTGGCATATTTCTTATTCTATCAGCCATTGACAAACAATCTTAAGACTCAGGAAAGTCAGATCACAGAGCTACAAAGCGATATTGCATTATACAATGCACAACTTGAACATGTGGGTAGTGACGATTCACTCGATCTGGACATTGAAAATATGAAATTAGCAAATATCATGCCAACAGCACCAGAGCTTGAGAGCTTCGTAAAAACATTGAATGAGATCGAATTTGTGAGCGGAAGTCGAATTGATGAATTAAGATTTTCATATGATGGTTTGTTACCAGAACGTGTTGTTGCAGAGGAAGAAAACGAAGTTACGGAGAGTACTGAAACGGAAGAAGTGATTGAAGAAACGGAATCAGCTGAAGATCAAGAGTCTAAGAGTGATTTAGAAGAAGTTGAAACAGCCCCTATTGATATGGCAGAAAAACCGGAGAACTTACATTTATTTACAGTGAGTATGGACATAGCTTCACCAAATTATGAACAATTCCAGGTCCTTCTTAAAGAAATAGAAAAGAAAGAAAGAATCATGATGGTCACTCGATTGGAATTTGATAAGCCTGCAGAAAGCGAGATGATGCTTGGTGACGAGGTTGATGAATCTATTATAGCTACAATAGATATTACGACGTTTTATTTTGAAGAAGAGTAAGTGAACGATTTCGATGAAAAATGATATAGAAAAAGTATATTTTAAAGGAGTTAAAGGGGGGTGAACAATGCCATATAAAATCAAGAAACAAGGAGGAATGACGCTGGTAGAACTTCTAGCTGCTATTACCATTTTAGGAATCGTTTTTATCGGTTTTGTTTCTATTTTCCCTCAAATGACAAAATCAAATGTGCAAACGGAAGAAAAATTGGAGACAATGAACTTGGCTAGAGTTGAGTTAGTATTATTAAAAGAATCTCCAAATCTATTATCCAATCCGCCGTATAATAAAACTAGTTGTGAAAACCCTCAATTTATCTATGAAAAAGTGCAAGATGGCTATGATTATGAAATTATTTACGACCCAGTAGAGGATTTGAATAAAAATGAACATAATGATTCAGTAAAACTGAATCAAATTCACATTAAAGTAATGAAAAATGAAAAAATGATCAGTGAGACATTTGGCTATTTGAAGAATGCCGAGATAACGTGTTCTCTTTAAACTATTTGAAGAGGTGATGTAATTGATGATGAATAATGAAAAAGGGATTACGCTCATCGAAGTTCTAGCAACCCTCGTTATCTCCTCTTTATTTATGGGAATCATCTATACAGTAGTTATGATGTCTATGGAATATAGTTCAGTGGAAACTAAGAAAACGCAACTACAACAAGAGGCCAATTATATCATTACAGACCTTCAACGTATCCATAGAAATGGCGAATGTTATGTACTTTCGATAACGGAAAGTGAAGTAGCCGTAGCGGAGGATTGTGCGAATAAAAAAATGGAAGTTTTAAGTAGTGGATATGTTTATAAGACTGAAAGTACTTATGATAGAAAGAAAATCGATCCTAATATAGAAAATGTTGATTTATCCAATTTCAGAATTCAAGATTCCGAGAACGAAAATATAGTAGTAGAAATTACAACAATAATTTCAAGATATAAAAATACGGAGTAAGTGGAAAGGGCTACGAGTGATGAAGAATCTTAAAAACGAACAAGGCTATGCTTTATTAGTTGTAGTACTTATGGTTGTGCTCGTACTCGGTTTTTCCACTTTTTTTATGAGCGCTTCACTTAGTAATGCAAAACAGGAACAAAAGGTTGATCAACAGAATCTTGCGGTAGTTGCTGCTGAAATGGGTGTCGATTATTATACGAACGCTATAACGAATGAGTATTTTAATCAAATTGATGATTTATTCAAATTTGGTGAATCTGAAATAGAGAAAATTAAGGGTCAAGTTGATTCAGAAGACTATAGTCATATTAGAACAAAAGTTAGGGATAAACTCAAATATAATCTAGAGAATTATATAATCATAAATTTATTAGGAAGATCAATATCAACATTTGATAATAGTGATTATTTCTTTCTGTTAGATGAGATTACTGTAGAGAAGAAAGATAAATATAGATTTTTTATAAAAGGTATTGTAAATGGTGATAATAAAGTAGATACAAATCCTCAAATATTAACTTTTAATCTGACATTTTTTGTACCAGAATTTAAGCCAATTCTGGATGAGGACAGTGGAGATGGAGTCGCTATTCCAAAATTTAATGAATTACAGTTTCCTAAACTTAACAAACCTTCGCAGGGATGCGAGATGGGAATTAATCAATTAGAGAAAATCAGTGACAAAAAGTGCTTTGTTGTATCAAGTTTTGATGCTGATAAATTAGTGATAGACAACTCTCATTTATCAATAGGTATGGATATGAATATTAAGAACTCCCCTTTTGAATTAAAGAATAAATCGGAATTATATGTAGGCAACAATTTAAAAACAGATAATGGCTTTACTTCAAATAATTCAATACTATCCATAGTGAATACTATGACAGTGAAAAATAATATGACAATAACTAACTCCGAGATTGGTGTACAACAAAATCTGGACAGTGAGAACAATGTTAGCTTAAAGGCCAATTCAAAAATAACTGTTGGTGGAGAAATGTTTGTTAAAAATAATCTGATAGTAGATGAGTCATTATTAATTATCAAAAATAATTTGGACGCTAAGAACAACTTTGAAATATCAAATGATTCCTCCTTATTAATTGGACTAAATTTAGACGTGAAAAACAATTTTATCGTTAATAGTAATTCAACATTATATGTAGGTAGGAATTTAGATGCTAATAATAATCCGGAGATATCCAACAAATCATCTGTTTTTGTTGGAGGAAATTTTTACGCAAAGAATAATTTAAAAGTAAATGATCATTCAACATTATTTGTACGTGGTAACTTAAACGCTGAGAATAATTTCAAAGTTAGTGATAATTCAAAAGTTTGTATTGCAGGTTCACTCAGTTATCAAAATAATTTTACTGTCGATGATGGAAGTAAAATTTATATCTTAGGTGACGAACACTCTAATAAAGAAGTTATCAAGTTAAGCAGTCTGGAAGAATTAGAAAAAACATGTCAAACGCATGAAAAAACACCAGGTGGACTAGATCCAAACATAATCTGGAACAAACCAGAAATCAAAGTAACCTATAATTTAAAATAAAACCAGTGCCAAAGAATAAAACAATCGAAGCTATTGTATTCTTTGGCATTCATACCTAACTTTCGATTACCTCCACCCTCACCCAAACCGCCCAAACTCCCTCCAAAACCCCATCCCCACCGTACCCGTCGGTTCATTTCGCTGCTTAGAAATGATCTCTTTCACATTATTCTGCTTCTCAGCCTGATTATCATAATAAACGTCCCGGTAAAGGAAGAAAATAACGTCTGCATCTTGTTCGATGTTTCCTGAATCTCGTAAATCAGACATCATTGGGCGCAATCCCTCCTCCCAAGCAACTAATTTTGAAGCATATAGATTGAGAAATCTCCTGAATCTGCAAAGTGAGAACCATCCAACTTGCTGTTAGGGGGTGTATTCGGTTCAATTATGTTTTTTATTTTAAAAGGCTTTCCAAACTACAGGGAAGCCACGTTCTTAATCTCCACCGACATTCATAAACTAATACAAAACGAAAGGAGGCTCTCCCATGAAACACTACGCAATTCTGCGCTTACTGCTTGCGGCATTTTTCCTATATTTCGCCTGGCCATTTATTCCAAATGCGACGTCAACATTAGGTTTCATCTTTTGGGGAATATGGCTGTTCTTCTTAGTCCTTGTCGTTGGTGCGAATTTAGCAACACTTTTACAAATGACAAGACCACCAGTTATGGAACAGGAAGAATTGAGGAGAAGGCAATTCGATAATTATTGAGTTTATTCGCTTTCAACTGTATAATGTTGACAAGATAACGTAGTAGTACAGTTGAAGGCTGGTGAGAATGGATGGCAACAAAGCATGAGCAAATAATCCAACATATCTGGTCATTAGAGGTTGGGCATAAAATATCGGTACGACAAATTGCGAAAGATTTGAATGTAAGTGATGGGACAGCATATCGGGCAATTAAAGAAGCAGAAAATCAAGGGCTTGTCAGTTCGATTGAGCGTGTCGGTACCATTCGAATTGAGCGAAAAAAGCGGGAGAACTTCGAGCACCTGACCTATGCAGAAGTCGTCAATATTATTGATGGACAAGTATTAGGGGGGAAATCTGGGCTCCACAAAACATTAACGAAATTTGTTATTGGTGCGATGGAAATTAAGGCAATGATGCGTTATACAGAAGCAAATTCTTTATTAATCGTCGGAAATAGGGAAAATGCACATGAGGCAGCATTAACGGCTGGTGCTGCTGTACTCATTACTGGTGGGTTTGATACGAGTGCAGAGGTGAAGCAGCTTGCAGATGAGAAGGAATTACCAATTATCTCAACTAGCTATGATAGCTTTACTGTTGCTTCGATGATTAACCGGGCAATCTATGATCAACTAATTAAAAAGGATATCGTTTTCGTTGGTGATATTGCAACTTCATTAGACGATACCTACTATTTGAATTCGAGTGATACAATTCTACAGTGGAATATGTTGAATAAGAAATCAGAACATAGTCGTTTCCCTGTTGTAGACGAAACGTTTCGTGTTGTCGGCATCGTTTCAGCAAGGGATATCGTTGGCAGGGATGATCATACGCCTGTTACAAAAGTAATGACGAAAAAACCATTAGTTGTTACAGCAAAAACTTCGCTTGCGTCTGTTTCACATACGATGATTTGGGAAGGAATCGAGGTTATTCCAATTGTTGATCAAGATTCGAAGCTTCAGGGACTTGTTTCGAGACAGGATGTTCTAAAAGCATTGCAGCAAATACAGCGGCAGCCACAAGTCGGGCAAACGATTGATGATCTTATTTCCACAAGCCTTGAAGATGTAAATGGGGAAGAGGATACGTATCAAACAGAAGTAACACCTCAAATGACGAATCCATTGGGGACGCTATCATACGGAGTCTTTACTTCAATCATTTCCACTGCAAGCAGTCGTTTAATGATGAAGCGGAAAAAGGCTGACCTTGTAATTGAGAATATTACAATCTATTTCAATAAACCAGTACAAATCGAGAGTATCCTAACGATAAAACCTAAACTTCTTGATGTTGGACGGGTCTATGCAAAAATTGAAGTTGATGTATTGATTAAGCAAAAAATTGTCGGCAAGGGCTTAATCATGGCACAATTGATGAACCGATAATAGATCTAGAAAAGAAGCTGCTATTCTTACGGTTTTAAGTTGCAGTTTCAAAATTGGATTAACATAACTCTACCTAACAAAATGGATTGCCCTATACCAGGCAATCCATTTTTGGTGTTATTTATCCAATTCAACCGTTTCGTTTATATCTGTCGATTCAGAACTTTGCCCTGTCATTCGTTTATAGAGAAAAGCAATTTTTTTCGTAAAATTACCTGTTTCCCAATATTCTGCTGCTTCCGCTTTTACCTTTATCAAGACAATGTTAGGATCATCATAAGAGGTTTTCATGATTTTCTCATATGTTTTGCTCCATAATTCCTTTTTCTTGTCTAAATCCTCAACGATTTCTGCTCTTCCACGAACGGAAACATAGGATTTACCTGCATAAGCAACATTTACATCTTTATCATGTAAAATTTCTTCATATTTATTAGTCTCTTTTTTAGTGAAAAACCATAAGTCACCATCAAACTCTACTTCTTGAGTTTTCATAGGGCGAGAAATTAGCCCTTCCTCCGTTAACGTAGTCAGCATGGCAATGTCTACGTCTTTGATTAACTCTCTTAATGTTTCCAATTCTTCCTGTTTTATCATGTTAGACAATTCCATCACCTCATTTATGTTTATAGAGGTATAGTACCCTTTACACCAACTTTTAAACAATCAGCTGATTCTGTATATCAAAGTCGTCTTCGCTTAAGTCTATATGGAAATCGAAAGTCAATTGGTTATAAGAAATGAAGCAAAGAGGTCTCTGAAATTATTAAAAACCGTACTAAAAATTATCAGGAGAATAAGTCATTTTTTTATCGTAAATATAATTTAACGAGGCCTTTACTAAAGAAATATACTTGGCATGCTATAATAAGGAAATAAATGTTATTTAGAAACAGGGAGTAGATTGTTATTACAGAACTTACGTGTGCTAATCGCAATGCTACCAATAGGTTGTAGTTGTACATTAATTGGTTTGACTACAAATTCTCCTGAAATTGTAGGGTGGTTCCTGCTGATAACAGGTACTAACTATCTGGGGTATATGGGTTTGATTTTACATTTAGTCATTATAAAACTTAATAACAATTGATATTTATCTTAAGTTGTTCACTGTTAGTTAATTATATCTAAAAATGATTTTAATTAAATCTATTAATGACTATGCAAGAAAAAAAGGATTTTTAATAAGTGATATTTATTGGACCAAGGGGTAGCGATTGTTCGAATAGAGCAGTCGCTATTTCACTAACATGGCAGAAGAGTTTGTTTAACAAGAACTTGTAAAAATTACAGTTGGAAATGGAGGTATTTGAAATACAGTGAAATTATTTACTTAAACTATTTGGTGCAATCGTTAAAGATGAAATCATTGATATAACAACAAAACTGACGTATGCGAATTTGAACTGCCCCCTGTCAAGTAGACAGTGGAAATAATAAAAATAACTTAAGCGGCCATAGCCCTGTATTCCAGTGGGCTGTGGTCGTTTAATTTTTCTTGATACCTCGTATGATTGTAAAAATGAATGTATTCGTTGATAGCTTTGGATAATTCTTCGAATGTCCCGTACTTATGTAAATAATATTTCTCGCATTTGAGAGTTCCCCAAAACGATTCCATTGGTCCATTATCAATACACTTCCCGACTCGAGACATACTGTGTGTCATCTCTGCCTGGTCTATCCGACGTTTAAATCCGTGTGAAGTATATTGAAACCCTCGATCACTATGAATTAGTGGATGTTCTTCATCATTCAATGTGGCCGTCGCCAGATCCAACGTTTTAAACACAAGTTGGTTATTGTTTCGGTGGCCAAAAACATAGCTAACAATCGATCCATCATATAAATCACGAATAGCACTTAAATATGCTTTCTTCGAAGCACCATACTTAAATTCCGTCACATCTGTAACCCATTTTTCATTTGGTTTTTCTGCTTTAAAATTACGATTTAAGATATTCTCCGCAACGTGTTTGGGGAGAGATTGTTTATAACGATTCTTCTTTTTTCGTATGACAGATTGTAATCCAGCGATTTTCATCAATCTATATATTCTTTTGTGATTGAGTTTTTGCTGAAGTTTCTCTTTAAATATACGGTTCACGTTTGTCTTCATTCGACGGTATCCATAGATGCCCTCCACTTTTTCATGAAGAGTTATCATTTCCTTAATAATCTCCTGATTTAGTAGTTCTTGCTTTGAAGGTGTTCTATTTAACCATTTATAATAAGCAGATCGTGCAATTCCTGCAATTTCACAAAGAAGAGAAATCGGTAGATTTCCCTCGATATGGAGCTCTTGTATTGCGATATACTTATCCTTAAACCTTACTTGGTTTATGTTCGCCTCCTTTCGATCTCCTCTAACTTTTTTAGAAATGCATTCTCCGCACGTAAACGTTCATTCTCTTTTTCCATTCGACGCATCTCTAGCTTCATCTTTTCTTCTGTAGTTAATTCTTCTTCACTTTTGGAACGTCCTCTCCTATCCTTTAACGCATCCCATCCATCGGCTTCATACTTACGCACCCATTGATAGACTTGTTGATAAGACACTTTATGGGTACCCGCAGTTTGTTGATAATCCTTGTCATTCGATAATGCATCCTGTACAATTTCAATTCGTTCTTGCCAAGTCGTTTTTCTCCCTTTAGTCATAGAGCGTGTTCTCCCTTTTTCCGTATCTTTTAATTCTCTATGACTATTATACTTTGTAATCCAATTTTCGAGTACCGCTACACCAGATATACTATATTTTCTTACTATTTCACGTAAGGAATATTCTCCTGAAATATAATCTCTAACCGCAGCTTCCTTTAATTCTTTAGAATATTTTCTCCATGTTTTGGATTCTTCTAAACCACGAACTCCTTCTTTCTCATACTTCTCCATCCAATTGTAAAGTGTAGATGAATAAATTCGATATTTTGAACATAACTCTCCTATTGTGTAATCTCCATTTTTATAAGCCATTATTACTTCATATTTAACTTCACTAGAATGAGACCTTTTTGACATAAAAAAACTCCCCCTAAGATAAAAACAGATTTTTATTTTTTAATCTGTCTACCTTAAGGGGAGCATATCAATTCATACGTCAGTTGGTCTGTCATTTTATGCACTTCAAAACGGGACGCTTTAATCTTGTCAATAACCAGCTTTTTTCTAATTCAGTCCAGAGATTTTCTAGTTCATTCCGTCGGATTCAATCGCTTCCACTCACTGCGGTAATGCTTTACCTCTCTGAAGCCACGGTATAGCTGTAAGCCACCAAAGAAGATGAAGATGATGCCGATAATCAAGGAAAAACGGGATAAATAGTAAATGTATTGATTAACTCCGTAGAAGAATATGAAGCTGCCAAGACAGATACGGGATTTTGCATTAAAATAGCTTTGAGTCAGTCCGTCTTTACTCTTAACAATGGCAACCTTATAATATACATATAGCACAAGGGAAATAATAATAATAATTGGAAAAATAATCATGTAATCTCTCCTAAATTCAGTTAAGTCCTACTATTCTTATTGTACCGTTTTTCGACTGAATTTGCGAGCGTTACTGAAGTCTACTAGAAGGTCAGGAGCTATCATCATGTCAAAAACTGAAATTATTGAAACGATTAAACAATACGATACGATTATTATTCATCGTCATGTCAGACCAGACCCAGATGCACTAGGATCACAGGTGGGACTAAAGGAAATCATTAAAGCGTCATTCCCAAATAAATCGGTTTATGCTGTTGGCGAGCAAGAAGCCTCACTCGAATTTTTAGCGAAAATGGATGTTATCAAAGATGAACGATATGTAGAAGCACTTGTCATCGTTTGTGATACTGCCAATTCACCAAGAATCGACGATGAAAGATATCGATTAGGGAAGAAGTTAATCAAAGTCGACCATCATCCTGTCGTTGATGAATATGGCGACATTCGCTGGGAGAATACAGAGGCAAGCTCTGCAAGTGAAATGATTTATGCATTATATGAGCATGGCAAAGATCAAGGCCTGAAGATGAGCGACGAGGCAGCGCGTCTTCTCTACGGCGGAATTGTTGGTGATACAGGTCGCTTCATGTTCCCGAGCACAACGAAGAAAACCTTCCAATATGCAGCAGAGCTCGTAACGTATGATTTTGATCTTACTGAACTCTATAAAAATTTATACATGGAAAAAGATTCGCTCTCAAGATTAAAAGGCTATATTTTACAAAATTTTAAGCTTACACCAGCAGGTTCATCATCCATTAAACTGCCAAAGGAAATATTAGAGAAATTTAATGTCAGCCCAAGAGATCCTGGGAAAATTATTAACGTGCTTAGTAATGTTGAAGGGATTAAGGTATGGGCATTTTTCACAGAAGAAGAGGATTCAATCCGCGTTAGCATTCGCTCAAAAGGTCCAGTAATTAACCAAATTGCAGCAAAATACAACGGCGGCGGTCACCCGCTCGCATCTGGCGCACAAGCCGAATCATGGGAAGAAGTAGACAATATCATCGCAGATTTAGAGGCATTGTGCAGGGAGAATTAATTGTTATTAGCATGCAGTAGATTTTTTGAGATTAAGCACATTCCGTAGCGGTGTCAGAATAGCCTCAACCAAACAAGCTGATTTTGCAATCGTGAAATCAGCTTGTTATCAATCCCCCGATAATTTAGTTTTCACCGTTATTTTCACCGTCTGTGAAATCATCGTTAATCTAGTAATATCGAAATAATAGGTAAAGTCATCGACAGTGAACCCTTTATTTTCAATGGTAGATACGAGCAGTTCTTCACTGCCGGCAACAACATTAATTGGCTCGCCAATAATCGAATGAATTGCAGCCTTCATCATTTCCTCCAGCTGAAAGGTAATTAGCCGGTCTAATTTCAACTCCGTACCATTCGTAATTTCTACTTCAATGGCTTGGACAGTTAGAGATTGATTGGACTTCTCACTTAAATCTTCCTTATCCTTCAGTAATGCTTCATTTTGAGCCTTTAATTTAGTCACTTCTGCTTGCAGCTCGTAATTCTCAGCAATCAGTTTTTCATATTGGTAGCCATACATATACATTAAAAGACAATAGGATAGAACTGACCCTATAGCAGCACCAGCGAGAAATCGCTGCCAAGAAGGCTTTTTATGATATGGCGGAATATGCATTATTCAACT
This sequence comes from Oceanobacillus zhaokaii, assembly GCF_003352005.1. GTDB lineage: Bacteria > Bacillota > Bacilli > Bacillales > Amphibacillaceae > Oceanobacillus > Oceanobacillus zhaokaii. Next base: position 2,443,313 of record NZ_CP024848.1, on the reverse strand, counting down.
TCCCCTTGGATCAGCCATTCAATTAAGAGGATTGCCGTTTTCACGCCACCCATTGCTGATAATATTAATAATACTTGTTTCAGTAAATCCATTGTCGTTCCCTCAAAAACACCCTTTTCAAAATTGGCAATAGCATCAAAAGTACCACCGATTGCGGCAACAATTGCCCAAATTCTTAGCCGGTTAGCAATTCGGCCGATTGCGGTCAGTGGTGCATTGCCAGTAACAAAATCGCCAATACTTCCGATGATCGATCCGCCAATGACCACGCCAAAGGCAATAAAAAAACAATGAATAAATGAAGCAAAAAAACGTTCCTCCATCGCAATGCACACTCCTCAGAACCTATTCTTCACATTGTATGATGCAATAGGACGAGATATGTAAATAAATTAGTATGCCACCGTATGCATGTTCTATCTTTATTGCTATAATGGAGGGAGAGAAAAGGCGGGATATGATGTCATATACACATTTACAAGTTAGAAGTGGCTATAGCCTGATGGATAGTACGATTACAATTGAAAAATTAGTGAACCGTTCCAAGGAGCTAAGATTTAGCGCAATTGCGCTGACAGACGAGAATGTCCTCTACGGTGCAATTCCTTTTTATAAAGCATGTGTGAAGGCGGGAATCAAGCCAATTATCGGCATGATAACGAAGGTAATGATCGGAGAAGAGGAGAATGAAATTGTTCTACTTGCAAAGAATAATCAAGGGTATAAAGCGCTTGTCAAGCTGAGTACAAATCTGCAATTAGGGCAGGAGCATACAATTGATTTTAAAGATTTGCATACCTATACAGAGCATTTGATTTGTATTTTACCTGTCGTCAATCAGACATTGGAAGGGTTACTGCTTGATCATCCCTTCGAACATGCAGCAGCATTTGTAAACAGGTGGCAAGAGGAGATCTTGAGTGGAGACTTTTATTTAGGTATCCAAGCAACTGGAGATATAGAGCTGACACGTTCACTAAAAGCGTTCCATGAGCAATACAATATCACTGTTGTGGCGATAAATGATGTTCGTTATTTAGATGAAAAAGATGCTATCGCTTATGATTGCCTGCAAGCGATGAAACATGGAAATAGCTGGGGGATGCAGCTATCAGACCCGCGCAGCAGACAGAAGCATTTAAAATCGACAAATGAGATGGAAGCAATATTTGCGGGAGTATGGCCGGAAGTGCTGCAGGAAACGGAAAATATTAAATCCCGTTGTCAGGTGACATTCGATTTCGACCAGCGATTATTACCGTCATTCCCTGTTCCAGAAGGTTTAACTGCGAATGACTATTTAGAACAGCTTTGCACAGAAAACGTCGAGAAAAAATACGCCACTGTTACAGTTGAAATCTCCGAACGATTGCAATATGAGCTAGGTATTATCAAATCAATGAATTTTAGTGATTATTTCTTAATCGTTGCTGATTTTATCCGCTACGCAAAGGAAAACCAAATTTTAGTTGGACCTGGTCGTGGATCTTCAGCAGGATCTCTTGTCGCTTATGTACTAGGAATTACCGATATCGATCCGATCCGCTATCAATTATTGTTTGAGCGATTCTTGAATCCTGAGCGGCAAACGATGCCAGATATTGATATTGATTTTGCGGATGAAAAACGGGATTTGGTGATTGATTATGTTCGTGAGAAATACGGGTTGGAGCATGTTGCCCAAATTATTACGTTTGGTACGTTTGCAGCAAGATCATTAATCCGTGAGCTTATTAAAACAATGGAAGTCGATGATCAGGAAGCACGGTTTATTTTGAAGGAGCTTCCATTACAGACGAATAAGAAACTGGTTGAAATCATTCAATCTTCAGCAGAACTGCGCGACTTTATTAAAGCATCACCAAAGCTAAAAGTACTATTTACAATCGCAATTAAACTGGAAGGAATTCCTAGGCACATTTCTACTCATGCTGCAGGTGTTGTAATTAGTGAGAGGCCATTAAGTGAGCATGTGCCACTGACAGTCGGTTCAAACGAAACACGATTAACTCAATACACGATGACTGATTTGGAATCACTTGGTTTACTGAAAATTGATTTTCTAGGCTTGCGAAATTTAACGTTGCTAGAGAAAATCGTAAAATCAATTCAAATCACGGCAAATAAAAATCTCACACTAGATTCGATTCCATTAGATGATGAAGCAACTTACACACTGCTTCGTAAAGGGCAAACAAATGGTGTTTTCCAGCTTGAGTCCCAAGGGATGAAAGGGGTTTTGAAGACATTAAAGCCGACTTCATTTGAAGACATTGTTGCGGTAAATGCGCTCTATCGTCCAGGTCCAATGGATTTTATTCCAACTTATATTGCGAGAAAGCACGGTAAGGAGCAAGTAATCTATCCACATCCAGACCTAGCACCGATTTTAGCGGGTACGTATGGTGTATTGGTTTACCAGGAGCAAATCATGCAGATTGCAAACCGAATCGCGGGTTTCACTTTAGGTGAAGCGGATATATTACGACGTGCAGTGAGTAAGAAAAAGCAAGAAGTAATGGATGAGCAAAGGGAAGCTTTTGTAAACGGATGTCTTCAAAATGGCTATAAGCTTAATATTGCCGAGGAAATTTTTAGCTGGATCGTTAAATTTGCAAATTACGGATTTCCACGAAGCCATGCAGCCGCATATAGTAAAATTTCCTATCAGTTAAGCTATTTAAAAGCACACTACCCAGCAAACTTCTTTGCTGAGCTATTAAGTGCAGCACGGAACCAGCAGGATAAAATAAGCATGTATCTGAAGGAACTAAAGGAGCAAGGTCTTACACTTTTGCCGCCATCGATCAATCATAGCTACGGAAAATACACTGTAGAGCATCAGCAAGTTCGAATGGGATTAGCATCCATTAAAGGGGTTAACAATCAGACTATAAAGGAGATCAACCGTGTTAGGAAGCAAGCTAAGTTCAAGAATTTATTTGACTTTTGCTTGCGAATTGATTTCAAACAAATCAACAGGAAAACAATTGAAAATCTAATCATTGCAGGTGCCTTCGATGAAACCTATGCAAACCGTGCGAGTCTTCTAGCATCGCTTGATCAAGCAATGGAGCAGGGAGAGCTTTTTCGAGAATTTTCGGATCAGCCAAGTCTATTTAAAGATCAAATTGAACTAGAAGTTAATTATGTAGAAATAGAGGATTTCAGTATTGTTAAGAAGCTGGCAGATGAAAAGGAATTTCTCGGTATGTATATTTCGAGTCATCCATTAAAAGAATACCGCTCACGACTGCGTGCAAATGGTTATGTGACAATCGCAAATGCAGAAACCTTAGTGGGAAAAAGAAATATCAAAGCTGCTGCAATTATTCAGCAAATAAAAGCGATTCGCACAAAGCGCGGGGAATCAATGGCATTTATTACATTAGGCGATGAAACAAGCGAGATGGATGGAGTCGTTTTTCCAGACTTATATCGGGAAACTAGAAAATTTCTAGAGGATGAAAAGCTCATTACGATTAAAGGGAAAATCGAATCAAGAAATAATCGAGTGCAATGGATACTTGATGAAATTAAACCATTTCTTGCAGAGGAATTAATAGAGCAATCGAATCAGCGTTTGTTTATTAAGCTAACCGATGAAAAAACAGAGGAAGCATTGGATATGATTAAACAGATGGCACGTCAATTTCCTGGCAGTGTCCCGATCATTATTTATCAAGAGGGGACGAAGCAAACCTACCAGCTAGCGGAGGAGTACTATATTAATCCGGCTAGAGAGGCGTTAGACGTCCTCAGAAACTATTTTGGGAAGGCAGATGTAGTCCTGGCAGATAGGAAAGTATAACGACATCTATCTGCATAAGTGCAATTATTACTGTCACCAAAGGCTTGGTTAAGCCTTAAGGTCCTTACAAAAGCAGAAAAAAGAAATGATATTTTTGCAAGACTTGACGCGTCTGATATAATAGAGAAGTTATAGGTGGTCTGACCACCTATTGTATGGTTTATCCATTGTTAAATACCAAATAAATGGTACAATCGGTAGTATAAATTTTGTCTGAATGAATCTTGCATTACAAATAGCTTTTCTGTTAGATAATGCCTCAAAAATCTACAGCTCAAGGGAGCGAATTGAAGCAAATGGGAAACTTAAGAGATGATGCTTTACGGTTGCATAAAGAAAATCTGGGAAAGCTGGCAGTACAGTCTAAGGTTCCTGTTCTAAATGCAATGGATTTAAGTTTAGCCTATTCACCAGGTGTTGCAGAACCGTGCATGGAAATATACAATCGAAGCGATACTGTATATGATTACACGATGAAGGGTAATATGGTTGCAGTGGTAAGTGACGGTTCTGCCGTTTTAGGATTAGGAAATATTGGTCCAGAAGCTGCGTTACCTGTTATGGAAGGGAAATCCGTTCTATTTAAAACATTCGCAGGTGTAGATTCGTTTCCGATTTGTTTAGCAACAAATGATGTCGATGAGATTGTGCGTACCGTGAAATTAATGGAGCCCACTTTTGGCGGCATCAATTTAGAAGATATTGCTGCACCGAATTGCTTTATCATTGAGGAAAGATTGAAGAACGAAATGAATATACCCGTTTTTCATGATGATCAGCATGGTACTGCGATTGTTACTGTTGCAGGATTAATTAATGCATTAAAACTTGTAGGTAAGTCATTCTCCGAGATAAAAGTAGTCGCCAATGGGGCCGGAGCAGCAGGTATTGCCATCATAAAACTTTTACATAGCTTCGGTGTCAGGGATATCATCATGTGTGATTCGCGTGGTGCGATTTTTGAAGGAAGAACTTACCGAATGAACGCAGTGAAGGAAGAAGTAGCAAGAATTACGAATCGGAATAAGCTTGAGGGCAGCTTGGATGATATTTTAACTGGTGCAGATGTGTTTATTGGGGTATCTGTCGGTGATGCATTGACAAAGAATATGGTTGCGAAGATGAATAATGACGCAATTCTTTTTGCAATGGCAAACCCGAATCCAGAAATTACACCAGCAGATGCAAAGGATGCTGGTGCAAGAGTAATTGGTACAGGGCGATCTGATTATCCGAACCAAGTGAATAATGTCCTTGCGTTTCCAGGAATATTCCGAGGTGCTTTAGATGTTCGGGCAACTAGAATTAATGAAGAAATGAAGGTTGCAGCGGCAGAAGCAATTGCCTCGCTCATTCCTGAAGAAGCGCTACACGAAGAATATGTTATTCCTGCACCATTTGATCCTCGAGTCGCACCAATTGTTGCGGCAAGTGTGGCAAAAGCAGCAATTAAATCTGGTGTAGCAAGACTCAATGTTGATCCCGAAAGTGTGGCAGAAAGAACACGTACGCTAGCTAGTTTGGAAGAAAATTAATCGGCAAAAGGGGTGACAAAGGACAATGTCACTATTACCGAATCAGAAGGTTTATCAAGGAGTACTAAATGAAATCCGTAGCTTTATAGAGAAAAACAAGTTAAATCCGGGAGACAAGCTTCCATCGGAGCGCGAGCTATCGGAGAAGCTGCAGGCAGGCAGATCGTCGATACGCGAAGCATTGCGAGCACTTGAATTGCTTGGTTTAATTGAAACGAAGGCCGGTGAGGGTACTTATTTGAGTACATATCGTTCGTTTCAAACCGTTGAACTTTTATCATCTTTTATTTTACAGGAAAGCAATACGAGAGAAGATTTGTTTTTATCGAAGCGAATTATTGAGAAGGAAGCAGCGAAACTTGCTTTCGATCGGTTTACGGATTCAGATTTTGTAGAAATAAATCGAATCATTGATTTAACTTATAATCATCCTAATGATCGCCATGTCGCTTTTTTTAACTTTATTTTTATGAAGACGGAGAATTTATTATTAACGCGAATATGGCAGTTAATGGAAGAATTTTCACATACGATTAAAAAGGACGCATACAATCCATCATTTTATCGGAAGCTTGTGGAACTATATACTGAGCGTCATTATGCAGCGATTGAGAATTTATTTAACAAATTAGAAAGTTTATAGACATTTTCTATATTAAGAAATAAGATATTATTTGACTACTCGACTAGTTTAGACAACCTTTTTAGCAGGGATAAGCTAGGATTAGGGATACGAGATTAATACATTCAGAGTGTAGTCAAGATGCTATTAGAAGGAGGAATTACCTTGGCTAAATTTATGTTTAGCAAGCGTAAGAAATACGCAACGATACCGAGCGAACATAGCAAGGTAGATGTTCCTGAAGGTTTAATGCAAAAGTGTGATAAATGTCATAAAATATTTTACCGTAAAGAAATGAAGAAAACATTAAATGTTTGCCCGAACTGTGGCTATCATCACCCATTAAAGGCATGGGATCGAATTGAAAGTTTATTTGATGAAGGTACGTTCAAGGAATGGGATAAGCAATTAACATCCGTCAACCCGCTTAATTTTCCAGGGTATGAAGAAAAGATTAAGAAGGATCAGCAGAAAACGGGATTAAATGAAGGAATCATTACAGGTGAAGGTCTGATTAATGGACAAGCTACTTCAGTTGCTGTAATGGACTCTTCCTTCCGCATGGGGAGTATGGGCTCGGCGATTGGCGAGAAAATTGCGAGAGCGATTGAAAATGCAAGAGAAGCTTCATTGCCGTTCATTATTTTCACTGCATCTGGTGGTGCAAGAATGCAGGAAGGTGTTTTGAGTTTAATGCAAATGGCGAAGACGTCAGTTGCTATTAAACGCTTCAGTGATAGTGGTGGACTAATGATTTCAATTATGACCCATCCAACAACTGGCGGAGTTTCTGCGAGTTTCGCATCACTCGGTGATTATAATTTCGCAGAACCTGGTGCATTGATCGGTTTTGCAGGTCGACGAATTATTGAACAGACCATTCGTGAAAAACTACCTGAAGATTTCCAAACTGCAGAATTTCAATTAAAGCATGGACAATTGGATCGAATTGTACCAAGAGATGAGATGAAAGACCTTCTTACAACGCTGCTTGAAATGCATCAGAAGGGTAGGAACGAAGCATGAAGCATATTTTAGAATTTGAGAAGCCAATCATTAATTTAAAAGAGAAAATATCTGAGTTAAAGAAATTCACTTCTGAAAGTGAACTTGATTTATCTGAAGAGATTACAACATTAGAAAAGCGATTGGCAGAGCTAGAGGCAGATGTCTATGGCAATTTAAAGCCATGGGATCGTGTACAAATGGCAAGGCATCCTGAACGTCCTACAACTATGGACTATGTGGAGCAGATTTTCACAAACTTTATTGAATTCCATGGCGATCGTTATTTTGGTGATGATGAAGCAATCATTGCGGGTATCGCTTATTATCGGGATCAACCTGTTACCGTTATTGGCCATCAACGCGGAAAAGATACGAAGGAGAATATTCGCAGAAACTTTGGTATGCCTCATCCTGAAGGGTATAGAAAAGCACTTCGCCATATGAAGCAGGCAGAGAAGTTCAATCGTCCAATAATATGCTTTATTGATACAAAGGGCGCATACCCAGGTAAGGCAGCAGAAGAACGTGGACAGAGTGAAGCAATTGCTAGAAACCTCATGGAAATGGCGGGCCTAACGGTTCCTATAATATGTATTGTTATTGGTGAAGGTGGAAGTGGAGGTGCGCTTGCTCTTGGTGTAGGTGATCATCTCCATATGCTTGAGAACTCTACTTATTCTGTAATCTCTCCAGAAGGTGCTGCTGCATTATTGTGGAAGGATGCTGGACAAGCAAAGAGAGCTGCTGAAACGATGAAAATTACTGCATATGATCTCAAGCAATTACATGTTATTGATCAGATTATTCCTGAAGCGAGAGGCGGAGCTCATCGCGACGTGAAGCAGCAGGCAGACTATATTGACCTCGTAATAAATCAGTCACTAGAACAGCTTTCTAAATACACGAAAGATGAGTTATTAGAAAAACGCTGGGAAAAATACAAAGTAATGGGTGAATTCCAACAATTGTAAGAAGTCCTTGGGTTGATAATGTTAGCATTATCAGCCTTTTCTTACGGATTCACGTTGTTTGTTTAATTTTTGTATGTTTTTTTGACAGTTAACAAAATGTACAAACTTTCTTACTACAGAAATGCAGTTAAAGCAGCCACCGAAAAGCATGGTTTAACCTTAGTTTTCTAATAAAACATTGCTATTTAATGATTTTTTCATTATCCTTAATATAGTACAGTTACATAATTAGGTACGGCAAGGCAATCCTCGGCACTGATTGAAGTTCCACTTTGCGACAAATTATGGTACAGTAAATTAGGTTAAAATAATTTCCGACTAGAGGTGAATGTAAATGATAAAGAGAATTGGCGTTTTAACAAGCGGTGGCGATGCACCTGGAATGAATGCTGCTATTCGCGCAGTTGTTAGAAAAGCTATTTATCATGATGTAGAAGTATTTGGAATAAAAAATGGATATCAAGGACTAATGGAAGGCAATATAGAACCGATGAACGTAGGATCTGTTGGCGATATTATCCAACGGGGAGGGACTATTCTCTTCTCTGCTCGAAGCGATAAATTCAAAACAGAAGAAGGTCAAAATTTAGCGATCGAGCAATTAAATAAATATGAAATTGATGGATTAATCGTAATTGGCGGGGACGGAAGCTTCCGTGGTGCACAGAAGTTAACTGCCAAGGGCTATCCATGTATTGGAGTTCCGGGAACAATTGATAATGATATTGCTGGAACAGATTTCACCATTGGTTTTGATACTGCATTAAACACAGTCATCGAAGCAATCGACAAAATTCGCGATACAGCGACATCTCACGAACGTACGTATATCATTGAAGTAATGGGGAGAGATGCAGGGGATCTTGCACTATGGGCAGGATTGTCAGGTGGTGCTGAAAGCATCATTATTCCTGAAAAAAAGGATGATTTCAACGAAGTAATTGATCGTCTAAAACGAGGACAGGAACGTGGCAAGAAGCACAGTATCATAGTGTTGGCAGAAGGCGTCGGCAGCGGGATTGAGTACGGAGAGCGCATTCAAGAGGCAACCAATCTAGAAACACGTGTAACCGTACTAGGATACATACAACGCGGAGGCTCACCTTCTGCACAGGATCGTGTCTTAGCGAGTCGTTTAGGCGCGAAAGCTGTCGAAATTTTGATAAACGGGAAGTCTGGAAGAATGGTCGGCATTGAAAATAATGAGCTTGTCGATTATGATATAAATGATATTTTGTCGAAAAAACACGAACTTAACAAAGAAATGTATCAACTCTCTAAAGAACTATCTATTTAACATTGCACAATTTAAGGAGGAAGTAACAGATGAAAAACACTAAAATTGTATGTACGATTGGTCCAGCTTCAGAATCTGTAGAAACTTTAGAACAGCTAATTGAATCAGGCATGAACGTTGCCCGACTTAATTTCTCCCATGGTGACCATGATGAACATTTAAATCGTATTAAAAATATCAGACAAGCTTCCGAGAACACTGGTAAAACGGTAGCAATCTTACTGGATACAAAAGGTCCAGAGATTAGAACAGGCAGCTTTAAAGATGGCATTGCTGAACTAGTGGAAGGTAACACTGTAATAATTGCAATGGAAGAAGTAGAAGGAACAGCAGAACGTTTTTCTGTAACATATGACGAGCTGATCAATGATGTCCATGTTGGTTCTAAAATTTTAATCGATGACGGTTTGATTGAATTAGAAGTTATTGAGATCGACAAAGCTGCAGGCGATATTATTACAAAAGCATTAAACACTGGTATTGTAAAAAATAAAAAAGGTGTAAACGTACCGAATGTATCTGTAAACCTTCCAGGAATTACAGATAAAGATAAGAGCGATATTATCTTCGGTATTGAAAACCAAGTTGACTTTATTGCTGCATCATTTGTGCGCCGTGCATCAGATGTACTTGAAATCAGAGAAGTGCTGAAAGAATATAATGGCTCTTATATCCATATTATTCCTAAGATTGAAAACCAAGAAGGTGTCGATAATATTGACACAATTCTAGAAGTTAGTGATGGTTTGATGGTAGCTCGTGGTGACCTTGGGGTTGAAATTCCAGCAGAAGATGTTCCACTCGTGCAAAAAGAACTAATCAAAAAATGTAATACAGTCGGAAAACCAGTTATTACAGCAACACAAATGCTGGATTCCATGCAAAGAAACCCTCGTCCAACGAGAGCAGAAGCATCAGACGTTGCTAACGCTATTTTAGATGGTACAGATGCAATCATGCTTTCAGGTGAAACGGCAGCGGGTAACTATCCTGTTGAGTCAGTACAAACCATGAATAATATTGCTTTAAAAGTAGAATCAGCACTTGAGCATAATCGAATTTTACAAGAGCGTTCAAGAAATGTCGACATGTCAATTACAGAAGCTATTACACAATCTGTATCACATACTGCACTTAACTTAGATATCAATATGATCATCACTCCAACAGAAAGCGGTCATACTGCAAGAATGATTTCTAAATATCGTCCGAAAGCAACGATCCTTGCTGTTACTTATGCAGAATCTGTAAATCGTCAGCTTTCATTAGTATGGGGCGTTCATGCTGTTATGGGCAAACAAGCTCATTCAACAGATGAAATGCTGGATATTGCAATTGACTTAGGACTGAACACGGATCTTTGCAATCGTGGAGATCGTGTAATTGTTACTGCAGGTGTACCAGTTGGCGTAAGTGGTACAACAAACTTCCTTAAAGTCCATGTAATTGGTGATGTACTTACAAAGGGACAAGGTATTGGCAGACGTACCGCATACGGTAAAGCTGTATTTGCTAAGAATGCAAAAGAAGCAATTGAAAAAGTTAAAGAAGGCGACATCCTCGTTACAAATGGAACGGATCGCGATATGATGGAAGCAATTGAAAAAGCAGGTGGAATTATCACGCAAGAAGGCGGATTAACATCACATGCAGCAGTTGTAGGATTAAGCCTTGGTATTCCAGTAATTGTCGGTGTTGATGACGTATTTGAAATGTTAACAGACGGCCAAGCGATTACAATTGATAGTACAAAAGGTGATATTTACAAAGGTCATGCGAGCGTTCTTTAATCGTCGTATGCTATAATATATAGAGTTAATAGAAAATAGAAATCGGCGGATCCGCCGATTTCTATTTTCATATTAGGAAGGAAGATGCTGTTATGCGTTGGTTGATAATTGCGTTACTCATCATACCAGCAGCTGAAATTGGCGTATTTATTTGGCTGGGTAATATGATTGGCCCATGGTGGGTTGTCTTCCTTGTTCTATTTACGGGTATTGCTGGAGTAGCGATGGCAAAAAAACAAGGGACAGATACATGGAATAGAGCAAGAACAATGATGAAACAGGGGCATCCACCAGGAGAAGCTATGATAGATGGCGTTTGTATCTTTTTTGGTTCAATCCTTTTATTTTCACCTGGATTTATTTCTGACATTGTCGGGATACTCTTAGTGCTGCCATATACACGACGACCGATTAAACAATGGATTTTTCATTATCTCAAACGAAAAATGAAGAATGGAACAATTATTTACCGGAAGTGGTAATCAAGTTGATCCTTTAATAAAAGAACCAATCGAATGGAATACACCTGCATGGAAAAATGCATGCAGGACGATTAGAATAAGTGGTGCGACAAGAAATCCAGCAACACCCCAAAGCTGAAGCGCAAGAAAGTATCCTAACAATGCAACAAGTGGGTGGATTCCCATATTAGAAGATAATACTTTCGGTTCGATCAATTGACGAAAAACAATCGTAACCATATAGACGATTGTAATCCCGATTGTCAACGAATAATTTGCGTTGAGAAATAAATAAATCATCCACGGGATAAAAATCATCCCCGTACCAATAAATGGAATAATGTCAACAAATGCTGCTAAAATAGCAATGGTTATAGCATGCTCCACTCCTAAGATCAACAGTCCAATCAAGATTAATGCCGATGTAGTGATAACTAAAATTAACTGTGCTTTAATAAATCCAAGTAAGGACTCTCTTAAATGGCTGATAATTTTTTTCGTTGATGTGTTTGCTAATGGTGGGAGGACTGAGTGTAAGCCTCGTTTTAAACGTTCCCAGTCATTTGTAATAAGAAAAGTTGCCAAAATGGTAAAAATAAACACGGTAACTGAATTTGGAACGAAAGATAGCAAACCAGGAATGCTTGAAAATAAATCCTGTAATAGTGCTGCACCAGATGCAGCCAGTTCAGAAGTCAGCTTATTTACGTTCTGCTCAATCGTCAATTGCTGTGAATCACCTAATGTTTGGAATAGGGAGAGGACCTTTTCATAGATGGGTATAATCGTCTGATTAAATAATGCTTCCATATATAATAGAATTGCTTCGAAATATGCTGGAAGTTTTTCCGCTAAATAAGTTGTTCCTTGATAGATTTCTACAATAATAAAATATAGAGCCCCGAATAAAAATAGGAAAATAAATATAATAGTAAAGAAAGTTGCAAATGCTCTTGGTATCCGAATGATAGATTCAAGGAAGTGAACGATCGGATGAAGCAGGAATGCAAGGAGCACCGCAATAAATAATGGATATAAATAAAGAAATGCATATTTTATTATCAAATAACTACATATCACGATAGCAATAACGATAATAAGACGTAAAATCTGCATTAACAACGGCTTGTACATAATAAAAAATCCTCTCTAAAAAAATGCTTGTACTATTCTACATATGCTAAAAGATAATAAAATAGCACGTATTTCGAGAGAAAATTTGGTATTGCAATTATAATTTTACATAAATTAAACGGTTTCAATTCACTTTACATTCATAATACTTTATAATTAGATTTGGGGAGACAGTATTTATTTCTAATTAATTGCTAGCCTAATAACTTTATATTGATAGTCTGGCTGTATAAAAGGGAATATATATTGTTAAAACGTATTCCATTAAAGTGAATGTTCAAAAAAAGGATAGGACTTTTTGAACAACATCTGAAACCGAATACAATATTTAATAGAGGAGAGGGTTTGTTATGACAACAACAACTAGAGGACTAGAAGGGGTTGTAGCAGCCGAGTCATCCATAAGTTCTATTATTGATGATCAACTCACATATGTTGGTTATAGAATTGATGATTTAGCTAATAATTCTAGTTTTGAAGAAGTAGTTTACTTATTATGGAATAAGGAACTACCGAATCAAACAGAGTTAGATGCGATGAAAGCGGATCTCGTTGCCAATATGGAAGTACCCGATGCGATAATCGATCATTTGCGTTCTTATGACTTAACAACCGTACATCCAATGGGGGCTTTACGTACTGCAATCTCATTGCTTGGGTTGTATGATGACGAAGCAGATGTAATGGATGAAGCAGCAAATAAAAGAAAAGCGGTTCGCATCCAAGCTAAGATTGCGACCATTGTTGCAGCGTTCTCAAGACTCCGTAAAGGTTTAGAGCCTGTCAAGCCACAGAAAGATCTTGGTTATGCAGAAAACTTCCTATACATGCTGAATAATGAAAAGCCAAAAGATATCGAAAAAGAAGCGATTAATAAGGCGCTCGTTTTGCACGCAGACCATGAATTAAACGCTTCGACATTTACTGCAAGGGTTTGTGTTGCAACATTAGCTGATATTTACTCTGGAATAACAGCAGCTATTGGCGCATTGAAAGGACCACTTCATGGAGGGGCAAATGAAGCGGTTATGAAAATGCTCACTGAAATCGGCGAAGAAGAAAATGCAATTCCATATATTAAGAAAAAGCTCGATAATAAAGAGAAAATTATGGGGATGGGACACCGCGTTTATCGTAATGGCGATCCACGTGCAAAGCACCTAAAGGAAATGTCACGCAAATTGACAAAGTTAAACGGACAAGAAAAATGGTATAATATGTCTTTAGTAATTGAGGACTATATTAAAGAACATAAAGGCTTGCCAGCAAATGTTGATTTTTATAGTGCTTCTGTTTATGACGCATTAGGGATTGACCATGACTTATTTACACCAATATTTGCAATTAGCCGAACATCCGGCTGGAATGCACATATTCTTGAACAATATGAAAATAACCGCCTAATCCGTCCAAGAGCAGAATACGTTGGACCATCGACACAGGATTATGTAATGATTGAAGACAGAGTTTAAGAGATTTAGAGATTCAGTGACTTTTTATTTACGCTTCAGACAGTTAACAATATAATCGAAGCGATAAGCAAGTGAGCAATGGGCATGTGAATAGCAACCATTCTGTCGCTATTCCTCCCTTATTATATTAGGAGGTATTACTAAAATGACTCAAGGTGAAAAAATCACAGTAGAAAATGGCAAATTGAATGTACCAAACAATCCAATTATTCCTTTTATCGAAGGGGATGGAACAGGTCCAGATATTTGGGCATCTGCACAACGCGTAATTGAAGCAGCAGTAGAAAAAGCATATAACGGTACAAAGAAAATCGAATGGTTGGAAGTATATGCAGGTCAAAAAGCATTTGATAAAACAGGTGAATGGCTGCCACAAGATACACTTGATAAAATTGATGAATATAAAATTGCAATTAAAGGTCCATTAACAACACCAATCGGTGGAGGAATTCGTTCCCTTAACGTTGCATTACGTCAAGAATTAGACCTATTCACATGCTTACGACCAGTTCGTTACTTTGAAGGTGTTCCATCACCAGTAAAACGTCCGGAAGACGTAGATATGGTTATTTTCCGTGAAAACACCGAGGATATTTATGCAGGAATCGAATGGCAAAAAGGTTCTGATGAAGTGAAGAAAGTAATTGAGTTTCTTCAAAAAGAGATGAATGTAAGCAATATTCGTTTCCCGGAAACATCAGGGATTGGGGTTAAACCAGTATCCGAAGAAGGAACAAAACGCTTGGTCCGCTCAGCAATCACATATGCAATAACAGAAGGCCGTAAGAGTGTTACTTTAGTACATAAAGGTAACATCATGAAATTTACAGAAGGTGCATTCAAGCAATGGGGCTATGAAGTAGCGGAAGAAGAATTCGCAGATAAAGTCTTCACTTGGGCTGAATATGATCGCATCGTGGAGAAAGACGGAAAAGATGCTGCTAACAAAGCACAGGACGATGCATTAGCAGCAGGAAAAATTCTTATTAAAGATTCGATTGCAGATATTTTCCTGCAACAAATCTTAACTCGTCCAAATGAATTCGACGTTGTTGCAACGATGAACTTAAATGGAGATTATATTTCTGATGCATTAGCAGCGCAAGTTGGTGGAATTGGTATCGCGCCAGGAGCAAACATCAATTATGATACTGGTCATGCAATTTTTGAAGCAACACATGGTACAGCACCAAAATACGCTGGACTTGATAAAGTAAATCCATCATCTGTTATTTTATCAGCAGTTCTTATGCTTGATCATTTAGGCTGGAGAGAAGCAGGTAAATTAATTACAGATTCTATGGATAAAACAATCGCAACAAAAGTTGTAACTTATGATTTCGCACGTCTAATGGAAGGTGCAACAGAAGTGAAATGCTCTGAATTCGGTTCAGAATTAATTAAGAACATGAACTAATCGCATAAGACAGACAAAAGGGGATTATGATAATGGGAGCAAATCGCAAGAAGATTTCCGTAATTGGTTCTGGATTTACGGGAGCTACAACCGCATTCCTACTTGCGCAAAAAGAATTGGGCGATGTTGTCTTAGTTGATATCCCGAACATGGAAAACCCAACAAAAGGAAAGGCACTGGATATGGCAGAATCAGCGCCTGTCCAAGGGTTTGACGCAAAAATAATTGGAACATCGAACTACGAAGATACTGCAGACTCCGATATAGTCATCATTACCGCTGGGATTGCACGCAAGCCGGGGATGAGTCGAGATGATTTAGTAACTACGAATGCAAAGATTATGAAAACAGTCGCAAAGGACATTGTCAAGTATTCACCAAATACAACGATTATTGTATTAACCAATCCAGTTGATGCAATGACTTATACCGTGTTCAAAGAATCAGGACTACCAAAGGAACGTGTTATCGGACAATCTGGGGTACTTGATACTGCTCGTTTTCGTGCTTTTATCGCAGAAGAACTGAACATTTCTGTCAAGGATATTACTGGATTTGTATTAGGTGGGCATGGCGATGATATGGTCCCATTGATTCGCTATTCCTATGCAGGTGGAATTCCATTGGAGGCGCTCATTTCCAAAGAACGTCTAGATGAGATTGTTAACCGTACACGAACAGGAGGCGGTGAAATCGTCAATCTGCTTGGAAATGGAAGCGCGTATTATGCGCCTGCGGCCTCGCTAACGGTAATGGCCGAAGCAATTCTTAAAAATCAACGCCGAATCCTGCCTTCAATTGCATATCTTGAAGGCGAATACGGCTATTCTGATATTTACCTCGGAGTTCCAACGGTGCTAGGTGAAAAGGGTATTGAGAAAATTATTGAACTGGAGCTAACTGCAGCTGAAAAAACAGCACTTGATAAGTCTGCAAAATCTGTCGAAAGTGTTTTGAAAGTATTGGAATAAACAAGAAACCGTTCCTATTCTGAATAGGAGCGGTTTTAATTTATCTAAGATCGTAAATCGTTTTCTGGATGATATCTTGCTGTTGCATACTTATTCGTTTGGAGCATCAACTTCATTCAGTTGCGCTTTATATCCTATTTAAAAGCTCTGCCTAAGTTCGCAACGGCTCCTGCATCACAATCAAATATTCACCTTTTTCCTTTTCGAGTGTAAAATTTTATTTACAATATCTTATTATTATTATAATATGCTGAATTCATGTTAAGATGGGGAAGAGTGAAAGATTATGTAATTTTATAGTTAAGAATGTGAAAAATCTTTCTTACTATATTAGTGCAAATAAGGCTGTCACCGAAAGTTATTGTAAAACCATATTTTTCTAAGAAAGAGTACATAATAGGGGGTTTCTTACTTGAGTCAGAAAATATTAATCGTAGATGATGAAAAACCAATTGTTACACTTCTGAATTATAATGTAGAAAAGGCTGGTTTTTCAACAGACATAGCATATGATGGCTTAGAAGCAATCCAAAAGGCAGAGAATAATGAATATGATTTAATTATTCTTGATTTGATGCTTCCTGAAATGGATGGAATGGAAGTTTGTAAGCATTTAAGAAATAATCGAAACGAGACACCTATCCTGATGCTAACGGCGAAGGATGATGAATTTGATAAAGTTCTTGGTTTGGAGCTTGGTGCAGATGATTATTTAACGAAACCATTTAGTCCTAAAGAGGTTGTTGCGAGAATCAAGGCAATCCTGCGCAGAACGAAAAAATCGACACAAACGAGTTTTAATAAATTAAAGGTTGGCGATTTAACGATTTTCCCGGAAAGATATGAAGCAGAGGTTCATTCGAATGTAATTACGTTTACAAGGAAAGAATTCGAGTTATTATTTTACTTAGCCAATAATAAAGGAAAGGTTATTTCAAGGGATCAATTGCTTAGTGGTGTTTGGGATTATGATTTCGTTGGCGACACACGAATTGTCGACGTGCATATTAGCCATTTACGAGATAAAATCGAACCAAATTCAAAGAAACCAATCTACATTAAAACGGTACGCGGACTTGGCTACAAATTAGAGGATCCTACCCAATGAGTGATTTGTTTCAGAAGCCATTGTTCAAATATGTGATTATTTTGTTCTTCATAGTGCTTGGCAGTGGGGCAGTCCTGGTTCCCTTTATAGATAATTATCTTGCGCTAGGAATCGTTTTAACCATCGAATACATTATTTTATTAGTAATTTTATCCTACTTTTCACGGGTTTTTTTAAAGCCGGTTGAAAAGGCGATTGATACTATGGAAGAAATTCAAAAAGGGAATTATGAGGTAAGATTACATAATAATCCGGATACGATGGTTGGGACATTAAATACGAAAATAAATGGACTTGCCAGTAACTTGAATCAGCTCGCAACGAAGAAGAATTTACGATTAGAACAGCTGAATACATTAATAAATAATACAGAAAGCAGTTTAATCCTGATCGACGAAAGAGGTTATATTCAGCTTATTAATCAGAAATTTATGATGATGTTTGGTGGAAAAGTTGAAGATTTCCAGGATCAATTATACTATGATGTCCTAGAAAATGACGCATGTATTAAAGCGGTCCAAAAGGCATTCGTATCGGAAAAAAATATTAAAGAATCATTCACTCATTACATAGGTATCATTAAGTATTATTACGAAATATCTGGTATCCCGATTTTTAATCAACAAAATAATTTAAAGGGTGCTGTACTAGTTATTCGTGATATTACCGAATTGAAAAAATTGGAATCAATGCGTAAGGATTTTGTTGCGAATGTGTCTCATGAACTCCGAACGCCGATAACTTCAATGAAGGGATTTGCTGAGACGCTGCTTGATGGCGGCATGAGCAGTGAAGAGACGACCCGTGAATTTCTTCGGATTATTTATAATGAGAGCCACAGGATGCAGCTGTTGATCGAGGATTTACTTACGCTCTCAAAGCTTGAGAATGAGAATTTTCGCCTCGTTTTAAATACGGTAAATGTAAAGGATATAACGAAAGATATCATTCCAACTCTTATGTACCATGCGGAAGCCAAAAAACTTAAACTGCATGTGGACATGGAAGATAATGTTGTATTCAAAGCGGACAAAGAACGCGTAAAGCAAATTTTTATCAATTTATTAGATAATGCAATTAACTATACGCCAGAAAATGGACATATTTATTTGAAAGTTGAAAAGCAAAAAGAGTATGTGCATATCAATGTAACGGATACAGGGATAGGGATCGATAAGGAAAAAATCCCAAGAATTTTTGAACGCTTTTACCGTGTTGATAAAGCAAGGAGCAGAAACACAGGTGGAACAGGACTTGGACTTGCAATTATCAAACATATTGTCGAGGTCCATGAAGGAAAAATAGAAATCGAAAGTGAAGTAAATAAAGGGACAAGCATGCATGTTTACTTGCCGCTTTAATAATGAATAAAGAGCATCCTCTAAATTTAAGAGGATGTTTCTTATTTAGCAGTGGGAGTATTCTTAAAAATTGCTCAAGGGCAGACACTGTGGAAATACACTACGCTTTCCGCGGGCAGCTGGTGAGCCTTTCCTCCCGCAGAAGTCTTCGTGTATTACCTCCGCTGGTAAGGCGTAATTGTTGCTAATAAGCGTTACCCTCTGATTTGTGACTGAGAATTGCTGAATTCAACTTCGATTCCAGTTCACAGTTTATTTCATTAGCTACAAACTAATAGAAATACGCCTTAGTAAGCACTACTTTTCTAAAATTTTTCTTTTCATGTGCGACAATGATAAAATAGCTATAATGATAATTTTTTGGAGGAATTGTATTTATGACGAATAAATTAGTTTTGATGGACGGAAACAGTTTAATTTATCGTGCGTTTTTTGCATTACCACTTTTAAACAATGATAAAGGGGTATACACGAATGCGGTTTTCGGATTTACAACAATGCTGCTGCGTATGCTGGAGGAAGAAAAACCGACACATATGCTCGTAGCATTTGATGCAGGGAAAACGACATTTCGTCACTCAACATATAAGGAATATAAAGGTGGCAGACAGAAGACGCCTTCAGAACTTTCAGAGCAGTTTCCAATTTTAAAGGAATTGCTTGATGCATTTGGAATTAAGCATTATCAGCTCGAGCAATACGAAGCGGATGATATTATTGGTACTCTATCAAAGCAAGCAAAGGATAATGGCCTTGATGTAACGGTTATATCTGGGGACAAGGATATGCTTCAGCTCGTGGATGATACGGTAACGGTTAGTGTTACGAAAAAAGGAATTAGCGAAGTTGAGAAATATACGCCAAGCTATATGCTGGAAAAAATGGAAATTACACCACAACAAATCATTGATTTAAAAGCATTAATGGGCGATAGCTCCGATAATATCCCAGGTGTTCCAGGTGTCGGTGAAAAGACAGCGACCAAACTATTAAAACAGTACGAAACATTAGAAGAAGTATATGCACATCTGGACGAGGTTAGCGGTAAGAAGCTGAAGGAAAATCTTGAAACCTACAAAGATGATGCATTTATGAGTAAGGAGCTCGTGACGATTAATCGTGATTCACCAATTGAGGTAACGATTGAGGATTCGAAGTATACAGAATATCAACCGAGTGAGGTTAGCGGGATTTTTAAAGAGCTGGGATTCCAGTCGTTACTAAATAAAATGACTGGTGAAGATGGCGTGGAAGAAGAAACGGTTGGATTAGATGAAATAGATTATACGATCGTTGAGGAAATCAGTGCAGATATGTTCACTGGTAAAGAGGCACTTGTAATTGAGATGCTCGGTGAGAACTATCATCAAGCGGCGATTGAAGGTATTGGTATTGTTAACGAAAAGACAGCTTACTTTATACCGACAGAGCTTGCAGTAAAGTCGAAACTCTTTAAGCAATGGGCCGAGGACGCAAGCAAGGAGAAATATGTTTTTGATGCTAAGAAAACCCTTGTCGCTTTATTACGCCACGATATCCATATTAAAGGAATCACATTTGATATGTTGCTTGCATCATACTTGTTAAACCCGTCAGAAAATAACCATGATATCCCGGCGATATCGTCTCGAATGGGTAAAACTATGGCAAAATCCGATGAAGCAGTTTATGGTAAAGGTGCGAAACAGAAGGTTCCGGAAGAAGCGGTATTAGCTGAGCATATTGCAAGGAAGACGAATGCACTCTTTGCGATACAACCAGAAATGGAAGAGCTTCTTGAAGAAAATGAACAAGCAGATTTATTAATGGATTTGGAAATGCCACTCGCACTTATTTTAGGTGAAATGGAATCCCAAGGTGTATTAGTAGATAAAAGTCGCTTAGAGGAAATGGGAATTGATTTGAAAGAACGATTAGCAAATCTCGAAGCAGAAATTTATAATCTGGCTGGTGAGGAATTTAATTTAAATTCACCGAAACAGCTCGGACCAATTTTATTTGAAAAATTAGGACTTCGGGTTATTAAGAAGACGAAGACCGGATACTCAACAGCTGCTGATGTGCTCGAACAATTAGAGCAAGAACATGAAATCATTCCAAAGATTTTATTGTATCGTCAATTAGGGAAGCTTCAATCAACCTATATTGATGGTTTGTTAAAAGTTGTGAGCAAGAAAACTAGCAAAATTCATACACGTTATAATCAGGCGCTAACACAGACAGGTAGACTAAGCTCCGTTGATCCGAACCTGCAAAACATCCCAATTCGCTTGGAAGAAGGTAGAAAAATCCGTCGTGCATTTGTACCATCAGAGAAGGATTGGATCATGTTTGCCGCCGATTATTCGCAAATTGAATTGCGTGTGCTTGCCCATATTGCGAAGGACGAGAAACTAATTGCGGCATTTAAGAGTGATCTAGATATTCATACGCAAACAGCGATGGAAGTTTTTCATGTAGAAAAAGACGAAGTAACATCAAATATGAGACGTCAGGCAAAGGCCGTTAACTTTGGTATTGTCTATGGAATCAGTGATTATGGTCTCTCACAAAACCTCGGGATTACACGAAAAGAAGCGAAAAGCTTTATCGATCGCTATTTTGATATCTATCCAGGTGTGAAGCAATACATGGAAGATATTGTCCAGGATGCGAAACAGCATGGCTATGTGAAAACAATTATGAAACGACGTCGTTACCTGCCAGATATTACGAGTAGAAACTTTAACTTAAGAAGTTTTGCAGAACGAACGGCAATGAACACGCCAATCCAAGGTAGTGCAGCAGATATACTTAAAAAAGCAATGCTCGATTTGGATGCAAAATTAAAAGAGGAGAAGCTGCAAGCAAGAATGCTGCTTCAGGTACATGATGAATTGATTTTAGAAGCACCTAAGGAAGAAATCGAGAAATTAAAAGAAGTAGTCCCAGCGATGATGGAGAACACCGTCGATTTAATCGTTCCGCTTAAAGTCGATTATTCATACGGAGATAGCTGGTTTGATGCAAAATAAGGGGAATGAATAATGCCAGAATTACCAGAAGTGGAAACAATCAAGAATACTTTAAAATCATTCGTTATTGGTAAAACAATTGAAAACATAACCGTAAACTGGTCAAAAATTATTAAAGAGCCAGATGATA
The DNA here is from genome assembly GCF_003352005.1 of Oceanobacillus zhaokaii. Classification (GTDB taxonomy): domain Bacteria; phylum Bacillota; class Bacilli; order Bacillales; family Amphibacillaceae; genus Oceanobacillus; species Oceanobacillus zhaokaii. Next base: position 2,421,211 of record NZ_CP024848.1, on the reverse strand, counting down.
TTGACCGATTTAAACAGCTTTTGATCGGCGAAACGATTCGTGATATGACAAGAAGAGGGAAATTCCTCCTCTTTCATTTCGATCATTATGTCCTTGTGTCCCACTTGCGGATGGAAGGGAAGTACAGTGTGAATAGAGCAGATGAGCCAGTAAAAAAGCACACCCATGTCATCTTTTCCTTTACCAATGGAGAGGAACTTAGATATAACGATGTGCGGAAATTTGGCACGATGCATGTATTTCCAAAAAATGAAGAATTGCTTCATAATCCATTGAAGAAATTAGGACCAGAGCCATTTGATGCAGCATTTACATTTGATTATTTTTCAGAGAAGCTGTGGAAAACAGAAAGAGTAATTAAGCAAGTATTGCTTGATCAAACGATTGTTACAGGACTTGGCAATATTTATGTTGATGAAACATTATTTAAAGCTGGGGTCCATCCATTAAAGCCTGCGAATAAGCTTACAGACAACGAAATCAAACAAATTCAAGCTGCAGCAATCGAGACCTTAAGCGATGCGGTCAAGCAAGGTGGAACAACAATCCGTTCTTATGTTAATGGTAACGGAGAGATGGGGATGTTCCAGCAAGAATTATTCGTTTATGGCCAGGAAGGCACTGCATGCAAGCATTGTGGTGACGAAATTGTTAAATCAAAGGTCGGTGGGCGAGGAACTCATATTTGCCCATCATGCCAAAAAAGATAAGGGGAGAGTGTTATGGCGCTCGTGATCGGTTTAACAGGAAGCATTGCCAGTGGAAAAAGCACCGTTTCGCTAATGTTCGATGACTTTCAAATTCCAGTTATCGATGCCGACAAAATCGCAAGGGAAGTAGTGGAGCCAGGTGAAGCGGCATACGAAGGAATTGTAGCAGCATTTGGCGAAGCAATTTTAATAGAAGACAAAACATTGGACAGGAAAAAACTAGGTTCGATTATTTTTGCAGATGAAGACAAACGGCAAACATTAAATAGCATTGTTCATCCCGAAGTTAGAAAACAGATGATTGAACAACGTGATGCGCTAATTGCAGCGGGCAAACGCTGTATCGTCCTCGATATTCCATTATTATTTGAGAGTAATTTAACATCGCTAGTCGATAAAACGATTGTCGTTTATGTCGATGAATCGATTCAATTACAACGATTAATGGAAAGAGACGGACTGGCAGAGCAAGCAGCAAAACAACGAATTGCTTCCCAGATTCCTGTAGAAGAAAAGGTAAAGCTAGCGAACGCTGTGATTAATAATAATGGAAGTAAAAAAGAATCGTATGAACAGCTGGAACAGATATTAAGTGATTGGCAAGTACGATAAGCAATATGTTTTCTAATTGCAGGCTGCTGAAAAGGATTATATTAGATGGTAGTATAATATTTAAGGAAGTTTTTTTACCTTATGTGCAAAAAAGAGGATTCCCATTGTCTATTAGGAGTCCTCTTTTTCTTACTATATGGATCTGGCGAGCTTATACAATAAAGCGAGCGTTTGAACATTGTTTTTTCCTTCTTAACTTATCCTAGTAACAACAACCACTGGATAATTGCTTATTTTTTAATAAAAACAATAAAATAAGTAACTTTATTATTTAAATGTGTTATACTAATTGTGAGAACAGGATTATGAGTATAACATATTAGGGGGTTTGTTCGGAATGATGAAAACACGCATTGCTATTAATGGGTTTGGTAGAATTGGCAGAATGGTTTTTCGTCAAGCAATGAATGATCATCAAATAGAAGTAGTTGCAATTAATGCAAGCTATCCACCTGAGACACTCGCACACTTAATTAAGTATGACAGCATACATGGCGTTTATAACGGAAAAGTGAAAGCGCTTCAGGATGCAATTGAAATCAATGGGCAAATCGTGGAAATCGTCAATTCACGTGAACCGAGCTTACTGCCATGGAAACGACTAAATATCGATATTGTGATTGAAGCGACAGGGAAATTCAGAACGAAGGAAAGTGCTGGATTACATATCCAAGCAGGGGCAAAGAAAGTAGTTATTACAGCACCAGGTAAAGAAGTTGACAATACGATTGTTATGGGCGTAAATCAACATACCTATGATCCGGCAGCAGATGATGTCATATCGAATGCATCCTGTACGACTAATTGCTTAGCACCTGTAGTGAAGGTGCTGGATGAGCGATTCTCCATTATTAATGGATTGATGACAACTGTTCACGCCTTCACCAATGATCAGAAAAATTTAGATAACCCACATAAGGATTTACGACGAGCTCGCAGCTGTACACAGTCAATTATTCCAACTTCAACTGGAGCAGCAAAGGCATTAGGCGAAGTTCTGCCCCATTTAAATGGTAAATTACATGGTCTATCATTACGGGTACCGACTCCAAATGTTTCCTTAGTCGACCTTGTCGTCGATGTGGAAGCTTCTGTTACAGTCGAAGAAGTAAATGAAGCATTTAAGCAAGCGGCGAGCAGGGAATTGGCAGGAATTATTCATTTTAGTGATGAACCACTTGTCTCGATTGATTATACGACTACAGAACATTCTGCCACAATTGATGGGCTATCCACGATGGTAATGGAGGGCAATAAAATTAAAGTATTAGCTTGGTATGATAATGAATGGGGCTATTCCAGACGAGTCCTTGACTTAGCTAATCATATTGGCAGTTTTATTACTGAAAAAGAAACGGCATCAATATCTTAATCGAAGGCAAAGCCACCTAAAATAAAGGTGGCTTTTCCGTTACTTTACAAAATACCAAGGCAGTTTTTTATTTCTAACAATAGTGGTAATGAGCAGTTGATATAACTCATGAACTAAGTGTAATGTAGATTTTCGCTGACAAGGAAAGAACGGGTAGTGTCTTTTCAACTAGTAAATCGTGCTTTTTTCCTAAGAGTTTCCAGACTAGACGACCAACATCTATGAGGTTTCTATTTAAAATAGAGGGATAGAAACAATTTTTCTCGCACATCCCTATCCCTAGCGGAGAAAATACACGAAGACTCCTGCGGGAAGAAGGGCCCCGGCGAGACTCCGAACTGCAGCAGCACTAGAAGGATCGCCAGCCCCCCGCGGAAAGCAAAGTGTATTTTCGAGGCGACAGCCAAGGTAGCAAATGTCATCCTAAGTTAGTTCACAATCTATATACACTTCACCAACTAGCATTGCTCGTAATATTCCACCCTTAGAAATTTCTTCTCTCAAAACCTGTTCCAATTTTTGACAGTTCTCTCCTTACTTCCATCGCTAAAAGGGGGCTTCCACATTTGATTTACTAATATTGATAGAGGAATTAGCCGAAATATGTTAAACTATTAAATACGATAAATGATACTTAGCAGTAAATAAAGTATACACATATTTCTTTTATAATAAGTGCAACTAAGGTAATTCGCCTAAAGGCTTGGCGAATTACCACGTTATCTAAAAAATATTAATGAGGTGTGGCGATTGTCTATCCGCAATACATTATCCAAATATTTTAGTAATCATGCTGAAACAAAAGAAAATCATTGGGATACATCACTGCAAACACGTTATTATAAAACGTCAAAAGATAAAGCATTAAAGAAAATAGAAGAACTTATTGCCAAATCCGATAGTTTTAAAGTAAACTCAATATCCGAGGAGCATGGAGAAATTGGCATCCTTGCTACAAAAGGGAAAAAAGTGTTTATTGTTTTAACAGTAATCATGGTACGGCCATTTCAAACGGCAGTCGACTTTTCCGTAACGACAGAGTCGATGATACCAATAGATTTCGGATACAGTACAAAATTAATTAATCAATTATATGAATTAGTTGATAAAGAATTACCATTAATTACGGAAAAGAAAGCAAATTGATCGTTAACATGAACGGGGTTGAACTAAATGAAATGTCCCAATTGCGACTTTAAAAACACAAAGGTGTTTGATTCTCGCCCGACAGATGAGAACCGATCAATCCGCCGGCGCAGAGAGTGTGAAGAATGCGGGTTCCGGTTTACTACGTTTGAGCGGATGGAACAAGCACCATTAATTGTTGTGAAAAAAGATGGTACAAGACAGGAATTCGCGAGAGAGAAATTGGTTCGTGGACTTATTCGTGCGTGTGAAAAACGACCAGTTCCTTTAGAGACAATAGAGGCAATTGCATCCGATGTCGAAAAAGAATTACGAAATTCTGGATCATCCGAGGTTGCAAGTGACCAAGTGGGAGAAATGGTGATGGAACGACTTTCAAAAGTCGATGAGGTTGCCTATGTTCGGTTTGCCTCCGTTTATCGCCAGTTTAAAGATATTACTGTGTTTTTAGATGAATTAAAAGATTTAATTGGAACAGATAAGAAAAATACGAACGATTCATAATGATAAAAGGATGAGGTAATTTGAAATATTTAGGGAAAGTATTACCAGTTGATGGATATTATGTCATTTTACAAGAATATTTGCCAATTGATTATACAAAGTCACTGGCACACCTCTATCAACCATTAATTGGTGTACATGCAGTCACATTATATCAGACATTGTTGCATGAAATGGAGCTGCAATCCGATTCATCTCCTCAAACCCATCATACATTAATGAATTATTTGAATATCCCACTAGATGAAGTATACAAAGCCAGATTAAAGCTGGAAGGTATTGGTTTATTGAACACCTTTAAAAAGCAAGTGGAAAATGCAACAGTCTTTACGTATGAAATACTAAGTCCGTTTGCCCCGAGCGATTTTTTCAAGGATGCAATGCTTTCACAGCTGCTGATGCATCAAATAGGGAACTCGAAGTTTCATGCATTAAAGAATCATTATTATAAGGAAGCCCCAAGTGATTTGGGTGAGAATATTACTATCGCATTTGATGAAGTATTTCAAACCTTTACACCTTCAATTGAAGCGGTAAAGCCTAAGGAAGAGAACAGTAAGCCAACGCGAACGGAGCCGTCAATCGATTTTTCATGGATGGTCCAAATGCTGAAGCAACGATTAATTCCAGTAGGGAAGGTATTAACACAGGAAAATCGAAAGTTAATTTCGCAAATGGTGCTTTTGTACGGTTTAGATAGCTATGAAGTGGAGAAATCTGTATTATGGGCATTAACGGAAGAAAATGTACTTGATACAGAAGAATTCAAAACGGCTTGCCATGACTTATTTAAATCGAAGCACTATGATACACCGATTGCATTGACTGAGAAAAGCATCTCTCCAAAGCAGCAGGTGACAGAACCACAAACGAAGGAAGAAATGCTCATTCAGGAATTAGAAACCATCTCTCCAAAGCAATTGCTGGAGGATTTATCGGGTGGCAATCAAGCATCTGAGCAAGACTTAAGAGCAATTCGTGAGGTGATGATATCACAAGGCTTGCCGGCCCCTGTGATGAATGTGCTCGTGCATTATGTTTTATTACAATCGAATATGAAGCTGTCAAAAGCATATTTAGAGAAAATTGCCAGCCACTGGTCACGTGCAAATATTAAATCGGCAAAAGAAGCGATGGAATTTGCTAAATCAGAGCAAAATAAATTCCAGAAGGGCGCTAAGCAGAAGACAAGCTATAATTATAAGCCGCTATCTAAGGAAATTATTCCAGAATGGTTTAAAGACCGCAACAAGACAAAACAACAGCCGAAAGTTATTCAAAATTCGCAGACGGTTATTGATTTAGAAAAAGAAAAAGCAGAACTGCAAGCATTGCTTAGTGGGAAAGCGGCGCCGCATCAAAATAGATCTCAAGGATGATTGCAATGGAACCAATCCAATCAACACTAAAAAAATGGATGAGAGAGAATAAAAATTTCCAAGAAAACTACGTTAAAATAAGAGATGATGTACTTCAAGATCCAGAGATTAAAGAATTTTTATCGATTCATCCCGAATTAACAAAGCAAGAAATAAATAAAAGCTTAATCAAGTTATATGAGTATAAAACCCAATCTAAACAATGTAATCATTGTGCATCATTTGGGGAGTGTCAAAATATGCTTCCCGGCTATTCACCAATACTAAATGTCGAAAAGAATGAAATACATCTATCCTATGAGAAATGCCATAGCCGATTAATGTATGAAAAAGAAAGAGAACAAGAGAAACTGATTCAAAGTGTACACGTGCCAAAAGAAATTCTAAAAGCATCGATCAATGATATACATGTTGATGAACATCGCAATGAGGCAGTTAAAGAAGCGTTTCGCTTTATTCGTGAGGCAAGTGTGAAGCTTCCGAGAAAGGGAATTTATTTCCATGGACCATTTGGGGTTGGCAAGACATATTTCTTAGGTGCAATTGCCAATGAATTAAAGAAAATAAATATTTCTTCGATGGTTATTTACATGCCAGAATTTGTTCGTGAAATAAAGGGTTCGTTTAAAGACGACTCTGTAAATGAGAAAATCGACCGTTTTAAAAATGCTGATATCCTAATGCTCGATGATATTGGTGCGGAAGTGCAGTCTGCATGGTTCCGGGACGAAATACTTGGCTCAATCTTACAATACCGGATGATGGAGCAGCTTCCTGTTTTCTTTACATCGAATTATACACTGGAGCAGCTAGAGAGCCAGCTTGCAACAACGAAAAGCGGCGTCGAAACGGTCAAAGCGGGACGGATTATCGAACGAATTAAACAGGTGAGCAATCCTGTTGCAGTATTTGGAGCAAATCGTCGAAAATAGGAGAAAGCTATATAAAAATAGGCTTTCTCCTATTTTTAATAGACTGCCACGTGAATTAGTATTGTAGTTACTTTACTATACCCTAACATACATACCCAACCCTTTTGGCTATGCTCATGAAATTCATCCTGTTAAATCCATTTTTCTTTAATAATTGCATCATTTCTTCCTCAGTTTTATAAGGTTCCATATGGTAATTGATTTTGTATAACTCTGCAACCATCATAAATTTCCCATCCTGCATCAACACCCTAAATAAATACTTCCTTTATATCGTTTTCTAAATCTGGCCAGAAGTAATGTGTTTGAAATGCAGTTGCAATTTCAAATGAATTATCTGGATATGGAATATCAGAGACACTTGCTTGACGTATGTTTACTTTCCCGGTTTTTACATCTTTACTATTTGCTCTAATAGAATCTCTTACTGCTTGCTCCGAGTAATCGATACCATATATTTTTCCGTTTTTATTCTTTTGAGATAGTGTATGTATTGTTTTTCCTCCGCCAGTGCCAATATCCAGCATGACAGCATATGCTCCAATATTTGACTTTTCTAAAGCCCATTTGTTCATAACCCTCAACATTATTGATCCGATAAAACCCTTTGGATTTTTAGCTTGATCTATCAAACAATTTATTAAACTCATGTCCATATCCCTTCTCAAAATTCACTTTAATAGCTTAAAATAATCGGTCATTCATGAAATATCTAATATGCCAAATCGTTCAATCAACTTTAATTGATTATTGAAAGTTCTAGTAATTGTACGTATTATCGAGTATTAGGTTTCACTGACTTGAGCAAAAAAGTTTTAATTTATCATATACGTTTCTGGCCAGTTAGCAATGGTTATCCCAGATTAAGTCATAGTATCCTATCAATACAATTAAACAATTAGAAAGTGACATTTCAAATTGAAATTTTTACTAGATTTCGTAATTAATCATTTTTTCCAAGCTTTGTCCATATAATGTAACAGTTTGGTGTGGATGAGGGTGAAGCTAATGTTAACGGTATACATTGAATCTGAGCAGGAAGTGATTAGTTTTTGTGAGCACTTATTTCGTCATACAAAAGACATAGAAATTAACTGGAAAGCGAATGAGGAATGGGGGAATGAAATCCATTTTGAAACAGTACATGCCGGACTGGTGGATACAATAGCAAAATCGATGGCAGACGTATTCATCATCCACCGTTTGGGGACTATGATAAAGCATATTATTGAGGATTTTTACTATTATTCGAATTCCGATGAAATTGAACGAATCCATGATTTAACGACATGGATTTATACAGGTGGCGATGGCGATAGTCTCCAACTTAGAAATAGTAAAGCAGATCGCACCAAGAATCCGAATCAATTACTAAGTTCTTTATTCATTGCTAGTATGAAAAACACAGCGGTCATTCATTATGAATCGATTGTAACGTTTCGCCTAAAAGCCTTTAAAGATGAACTGATACATTATGTTGGGATTGCCATTGATGAATTTAAACGAGAAGAAGATCATCAAAGTTTTATAAACATGCTCCGAGAATATATTGCCAAGAAGGAAGCATTACTACCCGTTATTCATATAATTCAAGGGAATAATTTTACATTTTATAAAGAAAGTGGAAAGCCGTTTACAAATATGGAACTACGCACGTTGATGCAAAAGGAGCCCCTCTATATTGTCGGATTGGATGAGAATGAAATGAATCTAGCTCCATTAGTAGCAATGACCCCAAGAAAAATCAAAATATATGGTGACGATCCATCCGAGCCAAAGACGTTGACCGTTATCAATGTTTTTCAGGAAAAAGTCGAGTTTCAAGCATTACGCCATTTTCCTTTTGCCTATTATTTAAATCATGATAAAAAATAAGGCCTTTTTTTACAGTGTGCGGTTTTTAGATAAAGTGCGACATAAGAACAACGTTGATTTCCGCTCCGGATAATCGCTTTCCGCGGACAACGCCGTCTGCTCCTTCGGAAGAAAACCGCTTCCGATGGATATTCAGCCGTGCTATTCTCGCAGAATACTCCTGCCCTCCGCTACAATCAACGGCCGTGCGCGAAATACCACTCCATCCTATGAAAGAGGTAGATAAACAATAGAAACGCACAGTCCCAGCGGAGGAAATACACGGAGACTCCTGCGGGAGGAAAGGCCTCGGTGAGACTACGAAGTGCGACAGCACGAGGAGGCTCACCAGCCGCCCGCGGAAAGCGTAGTGTATTTCCGGAGCGGTGGGCCAGAAAGCAAAATATGATCCTATGTTAGTTCGCACTTTATATCAATAAAACAACAATCTTTTAGAAAATAGCTAAAAATAAAGTTGCATTCTGAAAAATTTAGCGCTATAATTCCAATATAGTAATCTAAAATTATAAAAAGTAATGATGAGGACATGATTCTTAAGTCTTACATACATTATTAGAGAGGGAAGTCATTTGGCTGCAAGCTTCCTAATGTATCGACAAGAATTACCACCTCTGAACTCTGTTATGGAAATAGTAGTAAATAGCAGCGTCATATCCGCGTTAAGGATCAATGAAGCCGTGAGCAATTTTCACGGGAATTAGGGTGGAACCACGAAGCATACAAGCGCTCGTCCCTTTGCATTTATTTGATGCAAAGGAACGAGCGCTTTTTAATTTAGCAGTTGAGAAGTAGGAAAACTTTCTCAACTGCGTAAGTGCAACTAAGGCCGTCGCTAAGAAGATTGACGACAGCTAAGTTTTCTAATTTTTGAAGGGAGTAATAATGATGGCAGCAGAGATTAATATTACATTTCCAGATGGAGCAGTAAAGGGGTTTCAGCCTGGGACAACTGGAGAGGACATTGCAGGGTCGATTTCTTCAGGGTTGAAGAAACAAGCATTAGCGATCAAGCTAGACGGAGAGTTAGTGGATTTACGTCGTGAATTAGAACATGGCGGTGCGATTGAAATCATTACGTATAAAAACCAAGAGGGCATTGAAATAATGCGTCACTCAGCAGCACATTTATTGGCGCAAGCAGTGAAACGTCTATATAAAGATGTGAAGTTCGGGGTTGGACCAGTAATTGAAGAAGGCTTCTACTATGATATGGATCTAGAACATTCCATTACACCTGAAGACCTACCGAAAATCGAAAAAGAAATGAAACGCATCATTGATGAAAACTTAGAAATCAGGCGTATTGAAGTAACGCGTGCTGAAGCAATCGAGAAATTCCAAGCAATTGGCGATGATTTGAAACTGGAATTGATTGAAGCGATTCCTGAAGATGAGCAGGTAACAATTTATGAGCAGGGGGAATACTTTGATCTTTGCCGCGGAATTCATGTTCCATCAACGAGTAAAATTAAAGCATTCAAATTATTATCCATCTCTGGTGCTTACTGGCGTGGCGATAGCAATAATAAACAGCTGCAACGAATTTACGGAACAGCATTCGAAAAGCAAGCAGAACTTGAGGAACATTTACGGATCCTAGAGGAAAGAAAAGAACGGGATCATCGTAAGCTTGGGAAGGAATTGGAGATCTTTACGGTTTCCCAGCAGGTTGGCCAAGGTTTACCACTATGGTTACCAAAGGGCGCAACAATCCGCCGAAACATCGAGCGTTATATCGTTGATTTAGAAGAACGTCTAGGTTATGACCATGTTTATACACCAGCGCTTGGAAGTGTAGAATTATACAAAACAAGTGGACATTGGGAGCACTATAAGGATGATATGTTCCCACCGATGGAAATGGATAATGAGGAATTGGTGCTTCGTCCAATGAACTGTCCACATCATATGATGGTCTATAAAAATAAATTATGGAGCTACCGTCAATTACCAGTAAGAATTGCTGAGCTTGGCTTGCAGCACCGTCATGAAATGAGTGGTGCTTTAGCAGGATTGCAGCGTGTACGTGCAATGACATTAAATGATGCACACATCTTTGCACGACCAGATCAATTAAAAGAAGAATTTGTTCGTGTAGTAGAACTGGTGCAAAAAGTATACGAAGACTTCGGCATTAAAGATTATTATTTCCGTCTTTCTTATCGTGATCCAGAAGATAAAGAGAAATATATCGATAATGATGAAATGTGGGAATTAGCACAATCAACATTAAAAGAAACAATGGAAGAAATGAATTTGGATTATGTGGAAGCAGAAGGGGAAGCGGCATTCTATGGTCCTAAATTAGATGTTCAAGTGAAAACAGCACTTGGTAAGGATGAGACCCTTTCAACTGTACAGCTTGACTATCAAGCTGCAGATCGCTTTGATTTATCTTACATTGGTGAGGATGGTAAGGAGCATCGTCCAGTTATCATCCACCGTGGTGTCGTATCAACAATGGAACGCTTTGTTGCTTTCTTAATTGAAGAATATAAGGGTGCATTCCCAACATGGCTTGCACCGACTCAAGTTAAGGTAATCCCAGTTTCACCACAAGTACATCTTGACTATGCAAAAGAAGTTGCAGATAAGCTAAGACTTCAGGGCATAAGAGTAGAGATGGATGAACGCGATGAGAAAATTGGCTATAAGATTCGCGAAGCACAAACACAGAAAATACCATTTGCTCTCGTACTTGGTGATAAAGAAATTGAAGAACAAGCAGTAAACGTACGCCGATACGGAGAACAAAAATCAGAAACATACAGCTATATGGATTTCGAGGATTTAATCAAGAAAGAAGTCGCTGAGAAGACATTGCGAAAATAATTATAGGGGGATAGTCGCCTGTTGCAGGCAACTATCCCTTTTTTTTGCGGTGAAATACCGATATATTTCATCAGCACGCCGTTATTTACTAATTGCAGGCTGCAAGGTGCAGGAAAAGAAAATATGCTTGGACAATTCCTCCAATGATGCTATAATAAATACAGCAAGTAAAGTTTTTCAAATCTATATTTGACAATACCAAATGTAGATGCTATACTTATAAAGTTGAAAATTAAATGATCTGAGACAAGAAGAAGCACCCGCTTCTCACCTGCTCGACGCACATTGTGTAGTTGACTGGTTCCGAACTCTTTTTAATAGAACTTTGGAGACGTGTGGGTGCAATGGTACCGACACTTTTTTTAATGATAAAAATTCGCTTGTCAATGAAAGATCAGAACATAAACTATTTGGAGGTGGCTGGCAATTAGCAAAGATATGAATAATGTCAATGAGAAGATTCGTGCTAGAGAAGTACGTTTAATCGATTCAAACGGTGATCAACTTGGGGTTAAAACACGTCAAGAAGCATTGGAAATCGCACAAACCAGAAATCTGGATTTAGTGATGGTTGCACCAGGTGCAAAACCACCAGTTTGTCGAATCATGGACTTTGGGAAACACCGCTTTGAGCTGCAAAAGAAAGAAAAAGAAGCTCGTAAGAAACAAAAAGTAATCAATATTAAGGAAGTTCGCTTTACACCAGGAATTGGTGAGCATGATTTTGAAACAAAATTAAAGAATGCTAAGAAATTCCTTGAAAAAGGCGACAAAGTAAAAGCAGCAGTTCGTTTCCGTGGACGTGCAATTACACATAAATCACTTGGCCAAGAGGTACTAGATCGTTTAGCTAAAGAGCTTAAAGATGTAGCAACAGTTGAATCTAGACCGAAAATGGAAGGTCGTAATATGTTTATTATGCTTGCTCCAATTGCAGAAAAGTAAGCAAAGTTAACTGGTTTAAAGTAGCAAATTCCTTGTGATTATGTTGCTTTGGACGAACAAGACGAGGAGGAAATATTCATGCCAAAAATGAAAACTCATAGAGGTTCAGCAAAACGCTTTAAAAGAACTGGTTCTGGAAAATTAAAGAGATCACATGCATTCACAAGTCATATGTTTGCAAATAAATCACAAAAACAAAAACGTAAACTTCGTAAAGGTGCGATCGTATCTCCAGGAGATTTCAAACGCATCAAAACAATGTTACCTAAATAAATAAAAATTAGATCGTAAAGTACTAGGAGGGAATTATTATGCCACGTGTAAAAGGTGGAACAGTAACACGCAGACGTCGTAAACGCGTCCTTAAATTAGCAAAAGGTTATTATGGTTCGAAAAGAACGTTATTTAAAGTAGCGAAACAACAAGTAATGAAATCAGGTCAATACGCTTACCGTGACCGTAGACAAAAGAAACGTGATTTCCGTAAATTATGGATTACACGCATCAATGCAGCTGCACGTCTAAATGAACTTTCATACAGCAAATTAATGCATGGTTTAAAAGTAGCAGGAATTGATATCAACCGTAAAATGTTGTCAGATCTTGCAATCAATGATGAACAAGCATTTGCTCAATTAGCTACGAAAGCAAAAGACGCTTTAAAATAAACGCATAAAGGGTCAAATCCATCAAGTGATTGGGTTTGACCCTTTTTACATTACTACATAGAGGGGTTATAAATTATGGAAATGGAAAATCAGCTGCTTGCTTATATTCTGCTTGTGAATGTTATCGAATTTTTCCTCATGCGAGTTGATAAACAGAAGGCTATTAAGGGGCAGTACCGAATACCAGAAAGAACGTTTTGGCTGTTAGCGCTTCTCGGTGGTGCTATCGGCGGATATGCAGGGATGAAAGTGTTCCGACATAAGACCAAGCACCGTTCTTTTACGATCGGCATGCCAATATTAATAATTATTAACATTGCCTTATTTGGCTATTTTATTACAGCTCTAGGCTAATATGATTTACTAAATAGGCTCCGAACATTCATTTTGTCATAAAGGCTCGTCTCCTGTCATATACATGTATTAGAAAACTAAGGTTTAACCAAGTCTTTCGGTGACAAACTTAGTTGCACTTATGTAGTAAGAAATATTTTATACTTTCTTAACTACCAAGGAAAGATCATGTTAGAAAAAGGGGGAGAGTCATGGAGCTTTTCGGAAATTATATAATGGCAGTCATTGAGACAGGTGGTTATTTTGCACCTTTTTTGTTCATCATGATTCATTTGCTTCGGCCATTATTATTTCTTCCGGTAGTATTTATCTGCATTTCTGGTGGAATATTATTTGGTCCAGTATCTGGTTCTATTTATTCATTTATTGGAATGACGCTATCATGCCTTATTTTTTATAGGTTGGCCCAGTGGAATCCGAAATCGTTTGAGAAGCTGATAATTCTGAAACAGAGACTGCTTGGCAAATATACGCAGCTCACAGTATCTCAGGTTACGTTACTGCGACTTATTCCGTTTATCCATTTTCATTTATTATCATTATGTTTAATTGAGATTTCAGAAAATAGCAAAGCATATACGAAATCATCCATATTATCGAATATTCCGTTAGCAGTCATATATACTTGTATTGGTGGCTGGCTCTCTAATTTAACTCCTCTATCAATCTTCATTTTTCTCACGGTATTATTATTGCTTATCTATATTCTAAGAAGAAAAGAACTCATCATTAAATGGCATGAATTTTTCCATGTAGCAAATTAGCAAAAGCTTAAAGCTAGTTTAGCGATGTACCGAGGTGAGGGAAGTCTCCCTTACGCTTTAGCGCTCGAGCTGGACGTGGCATCTTCTGTCAAGGTAATTGAAATAGGACATCTTTAATACTTATTCATTAATAAAGGTCACTCATCTCGGCTTAGAGACTAGATGAGTGACCTTTTTAATGCAGCTTAGTAAGCAATAATTGATTAATTGGATGCTTCCATTCGATTTTTGAATGTGGATAGTGAATAAGTATTTCATTTTCTAAAAAATATATATCTTCACGAGTGAATCCTTCTAATTCAAGTGGTTCTTTAACACTTACATGAATATCAACGACTTTAAAGGAATCCTCAGTCGCACCTAAATATTTCTCACCGATAAATAGACAACCCTTATAAACAAATTGAAGATTCTTCTTACTATTATTTGCGTCATCCAAAAAATAAAACTCATTTGCCTCTTTTGCTACCTTTAGTTTTCGCTGTGGATTACGAAGGTATTTAATTCCTGAATAAATAATCATTATGATTGAAATGAAAATTAACAGTCTGAATAGCAGGACAACCATCATTGTAAACCGTCTCCTCGTTCGTTTTAGCTATAATACGTATGAGCTCACCAGTAAGTTTCACTTTCTTCCAAATATCGTGTTACAATAATGTTACGGATGAATGAAACTTCATCGATATAGAATACGGCTAATTCTTATTGTTTGTTGGTGTTGGTCGGAATATATCTACACTAGGCTCATGGGCATGCAGCTTCAGAAAAACACTACGCGTACCTTAGGGGAGCTGGTGAGTCTAAGGTGCTGATGCACTTTAGTAGTTTACTTAGGCTCTTCTTCCCGCAGGACAAGGAGTTCTTCGGCAGCGTTACATCGCAATCAGAGAAGTTGCTCTTTATTTTCGAGGAGTCTCCTTGTATTTCCTCCGTTGAGATTGTGCAACTGCTATCATTAATCATCACTTAATAGGATGAGAAAACAATTCTACACTCCCTTGGCGTTGAATGTAGTGGAAATCAATTACATAAGATCCAACAATCTTTCTGAAAATAGCCTAAAATAATTACTGAAAAAGAGGAATTGAAATGGAATATAATTTAAAAATTAAGCTCATACATAGAGATGCAAAACTGCCATATAGGGCAAATGATGGGGATGCTGGACTGGATTTATTCTCTGTTGAGGAAAAGGACATTAAGCCTGGAGAATCTGCATTAATTGCAACAGGTATTCAAATGGAATTGCCTGCTGGGACAGAAGCACAGGTTAGACCTAGAAGCGGTCTGGCTTTAAAGCATTCCATTACGTTACTAAATAGCCCTGGAACAATTGATGAAGGCTACAGAGGAGAAATCAAAGTCATTTTAATCAACCATGGTAAAGAAGATTTTAAAGTGGAAAAACAGATGCGAATCGCGCAAATAGTAATAGCTCCTGTATTGCATGTGAATCTTGTTGAAACAGAGGTATTATCGGAATCTGTAAGGGATAAGGGGGGATTTGGTTCTTCAGGAAAATAAATGCAATTGAACGGTATACAGGCTATAATATGAATTATCTATAAGGAGGCTATACATAATGACAAAATTAGATGAAACATTAACGATGCTGAAGGATTTAACGGATGCAAAAGGGATACCCGGAAACGAAAAAGAAGTGCGAGAGGTTTTCGAAAAATATATTGGGCCATATGCAGATGAAATGACAACCGACAATTTGGGCAGTTCTATCGCGAAGAAGATTGGGAATGAAACAGGACCGAAAATCATGATTGCTGGCCATTTAGATGAAGTTGGATTTATGGTAACGCGTATTGATGATAATGGATTTATTTATTTCCAGACTGTTGGAGGCTGGTGGAATCAAGTAATGCTAGCACAGCGTGTAACCATTATGGGAAGTAACGGTGATGTGACGGGTGTAATTGGTTCAAAGCCGCCACATGTTCTTCCCGCAGAAGCACGTAAAAAGCCATATGAAATTAAGGATATGTTCATTGATATCGGTGCAACTAGTAAAGTAGAAGCGAAAGAATTTGGTGTAAAACCAGGAGATTCAATTGTCCCTTATTTTGAATTTACACCATTAAAAAATGAAAAATTACTGCTTGCTAAAGCTTGGGATAATCGAATTGGCTTAGCAATCGCAATTGAAGTATTAAAGCAACTAAAAGGTGTTAACCATCCAAATGTTGTTTATGGTGTTGGTGATGTACAGGAAGAAGTTGGTCTTCGCGGAGCAAAAACTGCAGCATATAAAATCCAGCCAGACATCGGATTTGGTGTCGATGTAGGAATTGCGGGAGATACACCAGGTATTTCCGCACATGAAGCAGACAGTAAGCTTGGTAAGGGACCACAAATTGTTTTATACGATGCATCGATGGTTTCTCATAAGGGACTTAGGGATTTAGTCGTTCAAACGGCTGATGAGCATAACATACCTTATCAATTTGCAACGATAGCTGGTGGGGGAACGGATTCAGGATCAATCCACCTTGTTGGTAATGGTGTTCCGTCGCTTTCGATTACAGTAGCAACTCGTTATATCCATTCACATGCAGGTATTCTACATCGAGATGATTTCGAAAACACAGTGAAATTAATAGTTGAAGTGATTAAGAAATTAGATGCTGAAACAGTGAAGAAATTAATTTTAGCATAGTTTAGTTTTGGATATGAAAAGGAAGGCAAAGCAAAATGCTGGTGCTTCCTTTTTTGCATTTGAAGTATTGTTACGTGCTTGGAGATAACAGAAGGAGAAAAATCCCAGAGCTCAAAAACAAACATCCATTATTACGAATGGATTCATAAACGTGCAAACAAAAAATACTAGCATCTTTCGCTAGGTACAAAAGTTCAAGGCTGTCACCGAAGACTTGGTGACAGCCAATTTTTCTAACGTTAGGCTAAATATGAATTCATAACTTTCTTCACATAGTTCTTTGTTTCATTAAATGGTGGGATTCCTTGGTATTTATCGACATTTCCTGGTCCAGCATTATATGCTGCAAGTGCGAGCTCAAGGTTACCGTTGAACTTATTGAGCATTTGGCTCAAGTATTTTGTACCGCCTTCAATGTTTTGACTTGCATCAAAGGAATTAAGCACACCTAAGCTCCTTGCAGTTGCTGGCATTAATTGCATCAATCCTTGTGCACCGGCATAACTCTGGGCAGAGGCATTATAATTGGATTCTGTTTTAATGACTGCATGGATCAGTTTCTCATCGATTCCATATTTTTCAGCTACCTTACTAATTGTCGAATTAAAATCGGTGCTTGGTATGGAATCATTTGGAGCTGCTTGTCCTGCATTATTATGCAATGGATAAGCAGGGTGCATAGCTGTTGGAATATTATTATTCATATTCGTACTCGAAAGCATCATTGCTGTATTTATCTTGTCTTGCAGTAATTGTTTAAAGGCTACATCTACCATGTTCATGTCCTGTGAAGTAGAAGCACGATTGGATGACATTGCTGATAATGCTTGATATTGAATCATTTGCTGTAAATTTCTGATTTCCATTAACACGTTACTCCCTTCAACCTATACCCTTATTTTAAGATGGATTTTCTAATATAGCAATACTAAAAAGAAAGAATCTCTTTTCCGGAATCGATTAAGATTTCTTCATAAAATGGATCGTCGCCAATACAAATGATTCGATCACATAAATGAATAATTTCATCCATATCATGTGATGTATACAGAATCATTTTGCCTTGAGCAGATGCAAGTTCACGCAGATATGCGCCAATTTCTTTACGCGATTTTAAATCGATGCCGACGGTCGGTTCATCAAGTAGCAGGAGGGTGGGATCATGAATAAGACTAATTGCTAGATTTAATTTCCGCTTCATCCCTCCTGACAATGTCTTCACTGGCTCTTTCCATTTATCAAGTGCCATGTCCAAGCACAATTGCCTCAATGCTTTAATTTCAAGCTTTTTCCAAGCAAGTTTTTCGAAAAAAATCATATTTTCTTCAACAGTAAATTCTTCCCAGATTGCAATGTCCTGAGGAACATAGCCAATCGCCTTCCTTATTGACTGTTTCTCTTTTTGGCAGAGCTTATCATGTAAGTGAATCGAGCCATTTGTAGGTTTTTGCAGTGTGGCTAAAATATTTAATAAAGTCGATTTACCTGCACCATTTTCACCAACTAGCCCAATAATTTCACCAGGTTGTACGGAAAAAGAAATCTGATCAAGTACTGTTTTTTTCCCGTAAGCCTTCGTAAGAGTTGTTACTTTTAGCATTTTGATTTACCTCCTTTTACATACCAAACAGCGATAATAATTATACAGACAATGTGCCATGGACTGATGTATTCCATTTCTAAGAAGGGCTGTATAGGATTGAGCAGTGCAATCCAATCAAATCGATTTGTTATGCCATCAATGGGAATAATTGCTCCACTGATCACCGTTATAATTAAAGCTAGTAAAAAGGCTGTACTGTAGTATAAATAAACATTTCGGAATAATAACGTGAGAATAAAAGCACCCATATTAATCAATAGACGAAATGCCAGTATCACGCCAATCTGTGACAAGGAAACAGGTACCGAAAGAAATATCCGGAAGATGATTACGGCAATTAAGTCAAAAATTAAAAATAATAAAGTGTACAGACACATATTCACTAGTAGATAATTTTCATAAGTGAAACGAATAAAAGCAAACCTTGGTAATATTTCGGCTCTTTTTTCCTTTATTAGCCAGTCAAAAAGAAGGAGGGTGGAGAGGATACTAAATAACGCCCATAATCCCCACGTATTCCAGAGACTAACTATATTTTCAATCTCCGTGTTTTCTGTATTGGCAAAAGAAAATGTCGTACGGAGCAGATCTTCCTCCTGTTGTATTTCAACTGTTTTTGAAACAATTTCATTCCATGTCCAATCTTCTGTCCTTGTATTGTCACTAAGATTAATAACTGTATGAGCAGCTTTTGACCGGCTGGTATCCTGTTGGACGAGCGAGATAATCATTTGACTAACCGGTGCATAGGCGAATGATAGGTTAGAACGATAGCTCGTAATCAATCTGTTCCGCCGGCCATTTTCTACGTCCTGCGCGTAATCCTCACCAATCACAAATGCACTATCTAATTCATGGCTCTCAACCAATTGACGCGCTTCTGATTCCGTAACGTCAATGACTCGAATAAGCTGTGTCGCATTAATTGAATCATAGAGAGCATCAGCGAGTTCGCTATCATCTTCAATGGTGATGCCAATGGGGATTTTGCTGTCCTGCTGGACGAGACTCGTACCGTAAATAATTGCAAGCGTTGCTATTATTGGTAACAGCAGCCAGAATAATAAAGAGGAAATTTGTTTTTTCCAGTGCAGCAGTCTTGTATGTAAAATCGCCATCATAATTGAGCACGCTCCTTCCACACAGAAATCCCAAGCAGAATGAAATATCCCGTAAGTGCAGTTAATAGCAGTGGAATAAAGTCTGCAAACATTCGTCCATTTAAAATAATATCTGTAACCCAAGAGAAGGTCTGAAAGGAAAAGCTATAGCCAATAAGCTCCTGAAGCTGTAATGGTAAATAAATAACAGGAAGTATTGCACCACTGCAGGCTAAAACTAACAACATAAATAATAATTGGATAAACAAGCTAATTTTTGGAGAAGTAAACACTGTTTCTATGATTGCCAATCCTACGAGAAATGTGATGCAATATAATAATAAAAGACCAATTATTCGAACGTAATCCTCTAAAATTAAACCAAAAGATAGAAATAGATGAAGCCAGATAAAGGTAATCGCAGCAAAGAAACCTACCGTATTAATCGTTACGATACTTTTAGCGATGCTTTGTTGCAGTTCGGTCACTCCATAAAGCTTCATTCGTTGTTTCATTCTTAATGGTTCATCATTGCTCAGAAAACGATAAATGATGAACAGCCAGATCGTAAGAATGATAAACCATGCGGCAAGGCTAAAGTAATGAATTGGTGAGGACATCGCGATGTTTTTCACTTCTTTTTCATTCAGTATTTGGTTACTCCCAAGTGTGTAGAAAACGAATTCCTTAAACTGTTCAAAAATCAAATCATTCCTAGTCTCATCGTCCATTCCTAATTGTTTGGCATATTCATTGATTGTGAGAATATTTGCCTGTGAGCTGCGAATATGTCTAGTCACACTTTCAATAATTTCCTGAATTAAGTAGCTATCAATTTTTCGGTTTGGATTGCCGATAATAGGCAATTGAACAGACTCACCAGAATATAGGTTATTTGTAAAACTTTCAGGAAAGATTAGATAGGAACTAATATCGTTGTTCTGGATTGCTGTTTTAGCTTCATTTTCTGTCATGCTATGTAATTGAATAAAGGAACTTAATGCAGACGATTCTTCAATTAAGCCTGTGACCAGTTTTGTTTCATCGGATTTGTCTAAGTCAACGATACCTATTTGAATCGGATCATTTTCCTCTGGTAAAACAATAGTAATCAAGAGGGCAGCAACTAACCCAATTAACAATAATGGGAAAATGAAAAGAAGAGGAAGTGGGAGCCACTTCCTCTTTAGCTGCATAAAGTTATTTTTCGTAAATAATTGAATATGTTTGATACGATTCATGCACTGCACTTCCATTTCTTAAAGTGGTTGTTCAAAAAGTCTGGTACGAACTTAAAATCTAGTAATATTAGAAATTTCCGCTTCCAGCCATTGTAGTAAATAACCACTCTTGGAAGCTAGGTACTACTTCAAGCTCGAAATATTCCATCGTTCCTTGTGCACCCAACTCTCCAAGATCTTTTACATTATCCTCAGCAGGCATTTCTACCTTATCGATTGTTTTTCCTTCAACATTTACATGAAGGGCAAACATGTCTTGTGTAATTTCTGGGCTTTCAACAGAGAAGCTGTTTTCTGAACTCATTTGATCATTATTATACGTTGCAGAACCATTCCAGTTGAAAGAACCTGATGTAGTTGTATCATCTAATGTGAAGATACGTTCAAAATCACGCGTTCCATCAGCTAATGTTTCATTGCCATTATAAGTAAGGGAAAATTCATCTGCTGTTAGGCTAATCTTATCTGTTGCTTTATTATCTTCCCATGACAGGTCACCAGCGATATTAATTATGCTTTCATTACCAGCCTCTGCAAATCCAAGGTTATAATCAAAGAATTGTGTAGCATCTTTAAGTAATTGTCCGCCTTTTACAGAGAATGAAACTAATTCTTCTGCAGAAGGTCCCATTTCAATTGATAAATCACGTTGTACGATTAAATCGTTCTCTACCCAAATTGCAGAGTTAAAGCCGTTTGGAATCTGGAAATCTGCTAATCCAGTTTTTGCATCTGCAATAGCCGTTTCAAAGTCTGATAGTAATTGATCAACCTCTGGATCAACTGCTGCAGTGCCACCTAATTGCAATGCCGCTTGCTCTCGGATTAATTCTTTCAGTTTCTCGTCTTTTTCCAATTTATCAAATACTGCTGTTAAGATTCCTTTTACTTGCTCTTCTGTAAGCTGCATGCTAATTTTCTCAGCATTGATTGATTCTCCATTTACTTCCACTGTTTCTTTTTCTGAAGTAAATGCATCTTCAGGTAATTGATCATAAATCATTTTACCGTATTCTTCTTTAAAATATTCCAAATCCTCTTCAGATAGTCCACCATTTCCTTCGAAAATACTGTCTAATTCCAAAGTTTCCTCACCAGTAAATGATGCTGGATCTATTTCATAAAGTAGTGGACCTAGATCCTCATCCTTTAATTGAATCACTTCTTCAATGAATGGCAAGCTAAGCATTAATTTCTCATTTGTAAATGACAGATTTACGTCATTTACTTCAAATCCACCAATTGATGCTGCAATATTTGTTGACACCTGTTTGTTCTTCATATCTGTAGCAGCTGTAATTGTTATATTCGAGTTATTAATAATCTGTGACGGATCAACTCCACCATAAGCTGCTTCTGATGTAGGCACATTATACTCACCAGAAAGATCTATTTTTGATTCTGTTGCATTTTCTTTTGAATGTTCATACCAATCTAGTTCAGGCTCATACCGTTCCTCTACTCTATCAGTCATAAATTCCATAGACTTTTGTTCTGCTAGAAAATAAGAATCTTTTAAGGATAAATTATTGAGCATGAACGCTGCTACCGCACCGCCAATTGCTAGAACTGCAATAATGGTGATTGCGATTATTCCTTTGGAGACCCCTTTTTTCTTATTGTTACTCCCATCATTCGTTGTTTCATTCACGAAGAATTCCCCTCTCAATTTTAACTTTGGCCAACAATTGACTGTAAGACTTAAGTTGGCATTCTTATGTTTTATATCACTTAATGAAAGGGTAGTCAAATTATGTTCAATCTTAGTTAATATTTATTAAGACTAAAGTCACTAAAATATCTTTAAATTAAGATTTTTATATGATTCTATATGTCTAGTAAAATGGAAATATATGTAAAATAATTTTATTATTTTGCCTAAAAAGAACAAAAGTAATAATTTATAGGTATTAGTCATTATTTTTCTAATAATTGTGGTTGTTATTTGTTTTTTAATTTATGGGGGCTAAGGCAGTTTGTCTTAGTGAAGGGAGATACACTACACTGTGGTACTGTTTGCTAAAAAGTATGTTCTGGAGAAACAGCAATCTGTCTTTATTTAACTGAGTCCATGAAGTATTCTGAATACCTATATTGAAATGATAATATAGTTTTTGTAGGATTTTTCTTCTAGCAGGTTAATAAGCGAATATAGAAATGAAACTTTTTACCTTTTATTCTCGTATGTAGATAACAAATAATCAGAGCAATAGGTTTTCATTTAGTAAGCGGAGAGGAAATTTATGCTAATAAAACTAGGGAAGTATTCCATGCTATCAATTATGTTATTTATCACTATTGCTTTAGTAGGATGTCAAAATTTAAAAGATGCAGTTGACGATACTAATGAAAAATTAGAGTTCAACAAGAATGTTTCATTAGAAAACATAGAAAAAATTAAACTTGGGGATAAAGAAACTGGTGACGGCGGAACTACTTATGATGAAATGATGGAACTTATGGGAGGAGTACACCCAGCGAACAGAGCTGAATATGAGGGAAATGGTAAAACGATAATTGAAGCCGAATGGTGGAGAGACAACCTAGGTAATAAATATATTTCTGTGAACTTCCTAAATGAAAAAGCAAGCGGTAAATTCCAAGAGGGACTCGATTAAACATGATAATTTAAGCAAAATGGTTCTTTTCTTCAAGAAGGGAAAATTGTGCTAACTATACTAAAACAGCAGAAAGTTGAAGAACATGTTACGAACTGCTCTGAAGATGTGATCAAACCATCCAATAAATGAAAAGGGGATAAAAATGGCGTATCAAAGAAAGAATTTTTCTATTTAAGTAATAATCTACAAGAAATTATGCTTAAAGTACTGAGCTAACTTACACGGAAGTTGATTCAGTTGTTTTTCTCAATTAAAACTGGCTTTTTGGATTAACATAATTGATGGAAATGAAACTTTTATTTCAGTAATTCCACAAGAAGATCGTCATTTTAGTTGCTCTTTTTTTCTTATTTTATATATCAGAAAATGATGATTTCATATAATGATTAATAGGTATCGTGACAGTTCAAAAAGCAACTTTCTTTATACACTTTTTAACAAGCGGAGCAGACTAATGCAAGATAAATTAGTGGAAATGATGTCTATATACAAAAGGGGAAGATAAATTATGGATAATTGGTGGAATATCTTTTATTTTGTGGTTATAGCAATAGTTTCTATTTTTACAGGTGAGATAGTAACTTTTATTATGTTAGGTTTTATTCTATTAACATTGAATAATATCAACTCTACACTAAAGAAAATTTATAAACAAAATAATGAAAAGAACAATAAAGAAGAAATACAGAGTTAAAATGGATGACACTCTTCTTTAAGTAGGTAAATTGTTTTTTTACCTAGACAACCTTATTGCGTATTGAAATAACTGGTACAAGAGTGTTAAAGGTTTGATAGATAGACGAATACTTATAGTATATTGGTAATTTTGGTAAAGGAGAGATAGTTAATGATTTTAGGGATTCCTATTGCAGAAGGAAATACAGCTAAAATATATCTTTTCAAGAACAGGATTTTTAAAGTATTTCATGAATATTTGCCCGACACTGAATCTTCATATGAAGCAACGAAGCAAAAATATGCTTATTCGTGTGGACTCTCTGTACCAAAATTCTGGATGTCACTAAACTAAATGGGAAACAAGCTATTATAATGGAATATATAGGTGAAATTCTATCCGATAACATGGAAAAGGCAGCATACTACATGAATATTTCCGTTGATATTCAACAAAAAATTCATAGTGTTGTGGCTGAATCCCTTGAACCCATGGCTGAAAAATTAAACCGTCAAATTGAGTTGGCGAGTAGTTTAGATAATGGACATAAGTCTGCTTTAATTAAAAAGTTGGGTGCGATGAAATTTGAGAATAGGCTATGTCATGGAGATTATCATTTATTTAACTTGATTATGTCGGATAACAATGTGACCGTTATAGATTGGGTTGATTCCAGTGCGGGGGATATACGTGCAGACGTATATCGTACCTATCTTTTGTATTCGCAGTGGTCAAAAGAATTAGCCGATATGTATTTGCGTCTTTATTGTGAGAAAAGCGGTTTATTAAGTGATGAAATTTTTCAATGGGCTCCAATAATAGCAGGTGCCAGATTGTCTGAAAGTGTACAGTCATAGAACAGCGAACGACTTATCGACATTGTAAATCAATACTGCCCTTTATAAATATGAATAATAGACGTTAATATACATGACTTAATATTTTTAAAGGACATGGTGCGATAGTTCAATAGAGCAGTCCTTCTGTATACGGCCGAGAGCCTGTTCAAGGAGACTTTATCATACAGGGTGAAACTGAAAAAATAGATGCCATTGATCGATTGGATATAGGGTTGACCTTGCTGGATGTCCTTTTGTATGTACCACATTTCATAACTAAATTAGTAAGAGGGTTTATCAATTTGTTTTGATGAGCAACGATTCCTGGCTCATTTGTTAAAACCAATTGAAATAAATAACTGCAATAGTTGCTTTTAAAGTAATATAAAAGCACCGCAATACACGGTGCAATTAGGTATACATTTCAATTATTTTGATGTGAAATTAAGTCTTGACTACAGGTGCGGAAGCTGTTATGCGTAATAAGGTCTTTTTTACATTGTTGCTTGCTTTACGCCTTGCTCAAGTGCTGTTACCATTTCCTTTTTATCGTCTTCCGTGGATTGATTCCAAATCAGTTCAAACAAGTATCCCAGACCTGGAAGCATTTTTTCTTCCCCAGCCTGAATAGCATCGACAATCGTTGCTTCTAATTGTGCTTGGTCATTCGATGAAATATTATGCAGGATTGCTTTACGAATATTTAAGTTCATCATTATCCTCCTAAGCTTCATGCTTTACAGATAGTTTGACCAATCACTATAAAAATATGTATGATGTAAGAAGAAAAAATGACAAGGATGGAAAATATGATTACATCAGTTAAAAATGAACGAGTAAAAGCTTGGAAGAAGCTGCATAATCGCAAAGAACGAAATAATACGAAGACCTTTATTATTGAAGGTTTTCATCTATTAGAAGAAGCATGGAAAAGTGATTGGGTAATTCAAGAAATTATCGCTGAAGAAGCAGTAGAGCTGCCGAATTGGTGTCAGGACTATGAAGTTGAACGAGTAAGTGCTCCGGTATTTGAGCAGATTACCCAAACACAAACGCCTCAAGGAGTTGCAGCAGTACTGGAGATGAAGGAGGCCACGAAGCGTAAGGGGAATTACTTGCTCCTCATTGATTCTGTTCAGGATCCAGGAAATTTAGGAACGATGATTCGAACCGCAGATGCAGCGGGTATGGATGGAATAGTTCTCGGAAATGGTACGGTTGATATTTATAATGATAAAGTTCTTCGTTCTACACAGGGATCAATTTTCCATATACCAATCTATCACGCAAGCCTATTGGATGAAGTTAAAGATTTGCAGCAGAATGGCTTTAAAATATGGGCAACAGCCTTACTGAACGCAAAAAAATACAATGAAATCCAAATCGATGGAAAAGTAGCGCTTATATTAGGCAATGAAGGCGCTGGGGTTAGGCAGGAGCTCATCGATGTGGCAGACGAAATTGTCACAATTCCGATATATGGAAAGGCAGAATCATTAAATGTCAGCATTGCTGCGGGAATTTTAATGTACTATCTCAAAAGATAAGTTGCAACAATAGTGTTAATTCATTATAATAAAAGTATATGTAAATACATAAGCGTTGAAAGAGATAGGGTAGCAGTTATGAGCGGTAAAGGGAGGAAATGTCCTGGACTGAGAGCATTTCCATCGTATGAATTGTTATTATTTCACTCTGGAGCTGGCACTTGGACCTCATCAGATTATGAGTAAAGGTGTACCGGATGTAAATCCGTTATCAGTTTTAAGTTGGACTTAAAGGGGAGAAGTATACCCAGAATGTCAACAAGGGTGGTACCGCGAAATCAAAGCCTCGTCCCTTTTTAGGGATGGGGCTTTTTTGTAGTTAAGAAAGTATAAAATATTTCTTACTGCATAAGTGCAGCCAAGGCTGTTACCAAAGGGTTGATAAACCTTAGTTTTCTAATATTTTTAGGAGGGTAAACGACGATGAAAGAGCAGTTAGAAGCAATACAGGTCGAGGCATTAGAGAAAATAGCCGGAACTGATGAAGTTAAAGCACTTCAAGAAATTCGTGTTGCATACTTAGGTAAAAAAGGCTCCTTAACAGGTGTACTAAAAGGAATGGGCAAGCTTTCCAAGGAAGAACGTCCGGTAATCGGTGAAATTGCCAATAAAGTACGTGATACAATCACTGCTGCTTTAGATGAAAAAAGTGAAAAACTTGAGCAAGAAGCATTAGAAAAACAATTAGAAGCAGAGGCAATTGATATAACATTGCCAGGAAAGCCAGTAAACCAAGGTGGACCGCATTTATTAACAAGTATCGTCGAAGAGATTGAAGATTTATTTATCGGCATGGGCTATGAAGTGAGAGAGGGTCCAGAGGTTGAAACAGACTATTTTAATTTTGAAGCCTTAAACCTGCCAAAAAACCATCCGGCGCGTGATATGCAGGATACGTTTTATATTACAAATGAATTATTAATGCGTACACATACTTCTCCTGTTCAAGCAAGAACGATGCAAGAATATAAGGGAGAGAAGCCATTTAAAATGATCTGCCCTGGTAAGGTATATCGTCGTGATAATGATGATGCAACGCATTCCCATCAATTTACGCAAATTGAAGGATTATATGTAGATAAAAATGTGCGCATGAGTGACTTAAAAGGAACACTTGATGTATTTGCGAAGAAAATGTTTGGTGAAGATCGTGAAATTCGCCTGCGTCCGAGCTTCTTCCCATTCACAGAGCCCTCCGTTGAAATGGATATTTCATGTAAGGTTTGTCATGGAGAAGGTTGTTCTGTATGTAAAGGGACGGGCTGGATTGAGATTCTCGGTGGAGGTATGGTTCACCCACGCGTATTAGAAATGGCTGGATATAATCCAAAAGAATATTCAGGTTTTGCATTCGGTATGGGACCAGAACGAATTGCCATGCTTAAATACGGTGTAAACGATATTCGCGCATTTTATACAAATGATAAACGATTCTTAAAGCAATACCATCAGGCATAAGGAGGCAGAAAAGTGTTAGTATCCTATAATTGGTTAAAAAACTATGTAGATTTAGGAGAGATTACTCCTGAACAATTAGCAGAAAAAATTACGAAATCTGGAATTGAAGTTGATCATATTACGTATGTTGCTGAAAAAAGCACTAATGTAGTGGTTGGATATGTTGCCTCATGTGAGAAGCATCCAGATGCAGATAAATTGAATTTATGTCAGGTCGACGTTGGTGAGGAAACATTGCAAATCGTTTGTGGTGCACCAAATGTTGCTAAAGGGCAAAAGGTAGCCGTAGCACTTCCAGGTGCTGTACTTCCTGGTGGTATTAAAATTAAGAAAGTGAAACTTCGCGGGGTGGAATCTAATGGGATGATTTGCTCTTTGAAGGAATTAGGACTTGATCCGGAATACATTCCAGCTGATGTTGCAGAAGGAATTTTCATTTTCCCGGAAGATACAGTTGTTGGTGAAAGTGTTACATCATTATTAAATCTTGATGATGCTGTGCTTGAATTCGACTTAACTCCAAATCGAGCAGATGCTTTAAGCATGCTTGGTGTTGCCTATGAAGTGGCAGCTATCCTAGACCAGCCAATTAAATTGCCAGATGAAGCGTTGAAAATTGAAAGCAAGGAATCTGCTCATGATTTTATTGCAGTTGAAGTGGAAGCTGAGGACTTAAACCCATACTACGGCGCATTTCTTATTAAAGATGTGGAAATTAAAGCTTCACCATTATGGATGCGCAATTATTTGATGGCGGCAGGGATTCGGCCGATTAATAATGTAGTGGACATTACAAACTATGTTTTACTAGAATATGGCCAACCACTGCATGCATTTGATTATGAACGCTTTGCGTCTGATAAAATTGTTGTTCGCCGTGCAGTCGACGGAGAGAAAATTACAACATTGGATGACCAGGTAAGAACGCTTGCAGCAGATACCTTAGTTATTACAAATGGAAAAGAAGCAACCGCAATAGCAGGAGTAATGGGTGGAGCAAACTCAGAAGTAGTCGAAGAAACAAAAACAGTCTTATTAGAGGCGGCATACTTTAACGGAACTTCGATTCGAAAAACGGTAAAAACTACAGGGTTAAGAAGTGAAGCAAGTACAAGGTATGAAAAGGGCATTGATCCGAATCGTGTGAAGCGTGCAGGAATCCGTGCTTGTCAGCTTTTACAAAAATATGCTGGCGGCACCGTATTAGCTGATGTAGTTGAATTTGATGCACTTGATCGTTCTGAAAAAATAGTAGAAGTAAATACTGCTCGAGTAAATGAACGATTAGGTACAGAGATCGATTCACCGACGATTGCAGCAATTTTAAACCGTCTTGACTTTACATTTGAGCAAGCTGGAGATGATTTCACGGTTCATGTACCTACACGCCGTGGTGATATTACAATTTTCGAGGATATGCTTGAAGAAATAGCGCGGATTTATGGCTATGACCACTTACCATTTACACTTCCAGTTGGTGTCGCGCAATCTGGTGGATTAACAGGCAGACAAGCATTAAAACGACAAGTCAAAAATTATTTGCAAAGTGCCGGTTTAATGGAAACAATGACATACTCACTAACGAATGAAGCGGACAGTAATAAATTAATCAGTCCTGAAGTAAGGGAACAAAACCCTCAAGCGATATCTTTAGCAATGCCAATGAGTGAGGATCATAAGTATTTACGATTAAGTATCTTGCCTGAATTACTGCATAGTTTAACGTATAACCAAGCGAGAAACCAAGCAAATCTTGCATTTTACGAGGTTGGCAACGTATTTATTAGCGAAGAAGAAACACTAACAAAGCAGCCAACCGAATTATTGCGTGCTTCTGGTGCAGTAACTGGTAAATGGGTAGAACATCCATGGCAGCAAGAGATGAAGGATGTTGATTTCTTTGTTGTTAAAGGAATTATCGAAGGGCTATTCGACTTCCTGCAAATTCCAGTAACTTTCTCACCTGCGAAGCTAACGGATATGCATCCAGGCAGAACAGCAATATTAAAAGTGGATGGCAATGTAGTTGGTTTTATTGGTCAACTTCACCCAAGCCTGGAAAAAACATTGGATTTAAAAGCAACCTATGTATTTGACGTGAATCTTGATGTATTGATCAAAAAATATGATACTGAACCAACATTTACGGCGATACCGAAATATCCATCAATTGAACGAGATATTGCGTTTATACTTGATGATCATGTACATGCAGGGGATGTGCAGGAATTAATTAAAGAGGTTGGTGCACCACTTGTGAAGCAAGTAGAAATCTTTGATGTGTACCAAGGCGAGAATGTAGAAGACGGCAAGAAATCAATTGCCTATAGCTTACTATATCAACACCCGGAGAAAACATTAAAGGACGATGAAGTGGAAGCATCCTATCAGCAGGTTGTCGAAGCAGTAAATAAAGCTTTTAATGCTTATGTTCGGTCATAAAAAGAATTGGGAGTGATGCCAGTTGGTATCACTCCCGATTCTTTTTTAATTTGTGAATCAGTATAAAATAGCTTCATCTTGTGAATTATTTCTAATGGATATATGTGTACTTGTTGAGCCAATCATATCATCTCTCTCCAATCTTTTTATACATTGACCATAGCAAATTGTCCTTCATGAGGAAATACTTCTTTTTGAAAGCAGTTCATGTTAAGATAGAGTGAAGAATTTTTTCGTGGCGTTATTGGGAGAGATACTTTCTCCAATAAAACAGGTAACAGAGCTTTTTAAGAGCAGGAGGATTTTCACTTGACTCAGGATAAAAAGGAACGGATTACAGTAGAAATTTATAATAAAAAATATAATATTATTGGGGAAGAATCAGCTAGTCATGTAAAATTGGTCGCAAGTCTTGTTGATCAAAAGATGCACGAGATACAAGATGCGAATAGGCATCTTGATACTGCAAATTTGGCAGTGCTTGCTGCTATTAATACGATGAATGATTATTTGAAACTGAAAGAAGAATATGCTAGTTTACTAAGCTCCATGAAAAGGAAAGAGGATAAATAAGTTATGTTTGATTTACTACTCATTATCATCCTGATTTTTGGCTTTTTAGTAGGTTTAAAAAGAGGATTTATCTTAGAAGTTCTTCATTTAATAGGAACAATTGCCGCTTTTATTGTCGCGGTGATTTATTATGATGAACTGGGATCAATGCTGGTATTATGGATTCCTTACCCAGAATTACCAGAAAGTGCCTGGGCAGATTTTTTAGCGGCAATGCCAGTGGAAACTGCTTTTTATAATGCAGTTGCATTTGCTGTCATCTTCTTTGCAACGAAAGTCATCCTGCAAATTATTGCATCGATGCTTGACATTGTTGCATCGATTCCGATTATTAGCTCCGTGAACAAAATTCTTGGTGCAATTTTAGGATTTATCGAAATATATGTCATTCTATTTATCATTCTTTATATTCTTGCCTTGACACCACTGACAAATGTGCAGGAATGGATAAATAATTCGACAGTTGCATTATTTATTATCGAACAGACCCCATATTTATCTGAAAAGATTTTAGAGTTGTGGTCTACTTATATTGAAGACGGTAAGACGCAGTAACAGAGACAACTGTATGTTCGTACTTTATTATTATCATAGAAGCTTGGGCTATTAATTGGAGATAGCTCGAGCTTCTATTTTATATTATTCAAAATGGAAGAAAACAAATAAAAAAACAGCAACACCCTTCTGTTGCCGTGAATGAAGTTAACAAATTCAATATTGATCTTCCAGTTAAATTACAATTCGTCCTGTTCTAGCGGTTACTTTCTGCTTATTATTTCTTAAGAAAACAGTTACTCTATATGTACCTGATTCTTTAACTTGATAAGTCAATCTAGAATTGGAGCTATACATTATTTTTTCAACTGGTTCCTTTTGATTTCCTTTATAAATATAGTATGCATATTGAACCTTATTATTCTCCAGGTATTTTGCATTATTGTCCATTTTCTTAACCGACGTGTCTTTTACCAATAATGTATTGGTTAGTTTAGGAACGGTTTCAAGAATATAATCCGTAAAGTAAGGTGATATCTCAGCATGTGAGGCATAATCCTTGACATCTAAATCGAACGGAATGTTTTTCTCTTTAAGCAAGTTCGTAATAATAGAAACATGTCTTGTAAAGTGGGCATCTCCTTTTCCACCGTGTATGTATAAATTGCTGTTGATATCACTATTATGAATAAAGTCTAGATAAAAGTCATTTAAATAATCTTTATGTTTGACGTCAGTCCCACCAGTGATAAGCATTAACATTTTCTCCCTTGTGAACTCGCTGGCAGCGTATTTTCTAGTTACTGCATAATCCCCAGTGGAAGAAATACACGAAGACTCCTGCGAGTAAGCTTACTAGCTCCCCTAAGGTGCGCGAAGTGTATTTCTGGAGCGGTTGGTCCGAGAACTCTTGGCACATTTAACTAGTTCAGAAGTTTAAATAAATAGCAACTAATAGTCCGAACGAAGGTTTCTTTAAAATCGCCGATAGCCTAGTAATAGCTTGACTTTAAGCAGGTTAAATAATAACCTTTAGTAAGTGAAAATGATTAAAAAGTTAATGTAGAATTAAAGATAAAAAGAGAGTAAAGCAGGTGGGAAGATGGCAATCAATAAAAAAGATGTCATTCAATTACTGGAACGAATTGCAATATATTTAGAATTAAAGGGTGAGAATCCGTTTAAAATATCTGCATATCGAAAGGCAGCAGCAGCCTTACAAAGCGATGAACGATCGGTAGATGAAATTGATGACTTTACAAAAATTAAAGGAATAGGCAAGGGAACAGGGGCAATCATTCAGGAATTTATTGATAATGAACGTTCAGAATTACTAGAGCAATTAATAACAGAAATTCCCAGCGGGTTAATTCCTTTACTCGATCTTCCGGGATTAGGTGGGAAGAAGCTAGCAAAATTGTATCAAGAACTGGGTGTAATCGATGCTGCGTCATTAAAAGCAGCATGTGAAACGGGGCAAGTAGAAAAGCTTGCAGGATTCGGGAAAAAATCTGCAGAAAAAATTCTGGCGGCTATTAATGCTTCGGGAAAACGTCCAGAACGTTTGCCAATCGCGATGATGCTTCCACTCGCAGAAGAGATTGAAGCGTATTTGGAGGGCATTGAGGAAATTCTCGACTATTCCCGTGCAGGTAGCTTACGAAGAATGCGGGAAACGATTAAAGATATTGATTTTATTATCGCAACCGATCAGCCGTTAGTTGTGCGTGATCATTTACTTACAATGCCGGGAATCAAGGATATCATTGCGAAAGGCGATACTAAGGTATCGGTGACGATTCATGCTGCATATGACATAAATGTTGATTTTCGTCTTGTAAAACGAGAAGAATTCGCAACAACGCTTCATCATTTTACCGGTTCGAAAGACCATAATGTGGCGATGAGACAGCTCGCCAAATCACGTGGTGAGAAAATTAATGAGTACGGGGTAGAAGTCGAGGAAAATGGTGAAATTCTAACATTTTCAACTGAAAAAGAATTTTTCCAGCATTTTGGTTTAACCTTTATTCCTCCTGAAGTACGAGAGGACACAGGAGAAGTTGATAAATTTAAAAAAGAGCAACCTTTGTTAAAATTAACAGATATTCGCGGTGATTTACATATGCATACGACATGGAGCGATGGGGCGCAGTCACTCGAAGAAATGGTAAATAAGGTACGTGAAAAAGGCTATGAATATATGGCGATCACCGACCATTCACGGTATTTGCGTGTTGCCAATGGATTAGACGAGAAACGATTACGGGAACAAAGAGAAGAAATAGCAGCATTGAATGCGAAATATAATGATTTTCATATTTTTGCAGGCGTAGAGATGGATATTTTACCAGACGCTTCACTTGATTTCTCAGATGAATTTTTAAAAGAAATGGATTACGTGATTGGTGCGATCCATTCTAGTTTTAATCAAAGTGAAGAAAAAATCATGGAACGTTTAAATCGGGCCTTGGAAAATCCGTATGTGTCCCTTATCGCTCATCCGACAGGGAGATTAATCGGCAGACGTCAAGGCTATCAAGTCAATGTAAATCAGCTGATTGAGAAAGCGAAAGAAACAAATACAGCCTTGGAAATAAATGCGAACCCGAATCGTTTGGACTTATCAGCAGAATGGGCAAGAAAGGCGCAAGCTGTTGGTGTTACACTTGCAATTAATACGGATTCCCATAGTTATCAGATGCTCGAACATATGAAATATGGTGTGGGAGTAGCAAGAAAAGGATGGATTCATAAAGATACGGTAATGAATACATGGCCAGTGGAGAAATTGATCGCATATTTCAATCGTAATAAATAAATGAAATAAGTTAGTATTAAAGGAGTTATGAAGTATGAATGAACGAATTCTTCGTGTACTTGAATTTAAGAAGATAATCGACCAGTTGGCGGGAAATGCCGCAACATCGATTGGAAAAGAGATGGCGGCTTCGCTGAAGCCATCGACTGAATTAGCAAAGGTTATAACACTCCAAAATGAAACAGATGAAGCGGTACAAATCATTCGCTTAAATAAAGTCATTCCTTTAGGTGGGATAACCGATATTCGTGCAAGTGTGAAGCGAAGTGTCATTGGCGGTGTCCTTTCTACTGAGGAATGTTTAGACGTTGCCAACACAATATATGGTGGCAGACAGGTTAAAAGCTTTCTTGGAAATTTGGAGGAAAACCTGCCAATTTTAAAAGAATTGGCCGAAGGAATTACGTCCTTACGTGAGTTAGAACAACAAATTAAAAGCTGTATCGATGATCATGGATACATGATGGACAGTGCCTCGCAGAAATTACGTGGCATCCGTTCCTCAATTCGTTCTTTTGAGAGCAGGGTTCGTGAAAAACTGGACAGCTACACAAGATCCAATAGTAAAATGCTTTCAGACGCAATTGTGACGATTCGTAATGATCGCTATGTTATTCCGGTGAAGCAAGAATATCGCGCCGTAATTGGCGGGATTGTTCATGACCAGTCATCATCAGGCCAAACACTATTTATGGAACCGAGAGCAATTGTTGACTTGAACAACCAGCTTCAAGAAGCGACGATTAAAGAAAAGCAGGAAGTCGACCGCATTTTAGCTGAATTAAGTGGGGAAATTGCAGCAGAAGAGATGGTTTTACTGGAGAATATCAAGATTCTTGCGACAATTGATTTCATCGCTGCACGGGCGAAATTATCACAGCAAATGAAAGCAGCGAAGCCGACAATGAATGACCGAGGAATTATTAAGATGAAGCAAGCACGTCATCCATTAATACCTAGTGATGTTGTTGTGGCGAATGATGTGGAGATTGGTGAAAGCTATACATCGATTGTCATCACTGGACCAAACACTGGTGGGAAAACCGTGACAATCAAAATGGTTGGATTATGTACATTAATGGCACAATCTGGTCTGCAAGTTCCAGCACTTGATGGCTGCGAGCTAGCAGTTTTTAAAGAAGTATTTGCAGATATTGGCGATGAGCAGTCTATTGAGCAAAACCTCAGTACTTTTTCATCCCATATGACGAATATTGTGAGCATTATTAAGCAGGTCGATCAGGATTCACTCGTATTGTTTGATGAGCTCGGTTCAGGTACAGATCCAGGTGAAGGTGCTGCACTAGCAATGTCAATTTTAGATGAAGTTATTGAAAGAGATGCACGTGTCATTGCGACAACGCATTATCCAGAACTGAAGGCATACAGTTATAATCGTGAAAAGGTAATTAATGCCTCGGTTGAATTTGACGTGGAATCCTTACAGCCGACCTATCGCTTACTAATTGGCGTGCCAGGCAGAAGTAATGCATTCGAAATTTCAAAACGACTTGGGCTTGATGAAACAATTATCGAGCGGGCAAGAGGGCTGATTGGTGTCGATTCGAAAAGTGTGGAAAATATGATCGCATCATTAGAAGAATCACAGCTTGGTGCGGAACGTGATTATGAAGCAGCCAATCAGGTCTTGCAAGAAAGTGAACAGCTTCGTGACGAGATTGCCAGAGAATGGAAGCAATTTGAACAGCAAAGGGAAGCATTATATAAAAAGGCCGAAGAAAAAGCAGAAAAAGCAATCCAAGAAGCACGGGAAGAAGCAGAGATGATTGTCGAAGAGATTCGAAACATGAAAACTAATGTTACCTTAAAAGAGCATGAGTGGATTGAAGCAAAGAAAATGTTAGAAGAGGCCAAACCTAATCTTTCTAAGAAGAAGGATTTGAACCCAAAAACCCAATTGGAGGAGACAAAGACACTTCAACCTGGGGATGATGTTAAACTATTATCGATGAATCAAAAAGGTGAAATTTTAAATCAAGTAAATGACAACGAATATTTAGTACAGGTTGGAATAATGAAAGTGAAAGTGAAGCGTCAGGATCTCCAACTACTCGGGAAGCAAAAAGAAACGATTGAAAAGCCGGTTGCAACAATTAAAGGCTCGAACTATCATGTGAGCACAGAGCTAGACCTTCGAGGCGAGCGTTATGAAGATGCATTGTTAAGACTAGAAAAGTATATTGATGATGCAATCCTTGCAGGCTATCCCCGTGTTTCGATAATCCATGGTAAAGGAACAGGTGCATTGCGAAAAGGTGTACAGGATTACGTTAAGAAGCATCCTAGCATTGCGTCTTCAAGAGCTGGTGAAAGCGGTGAAGGTGGCAGTGGGGTTACAGTGATTGAATTCCGCTAATCCTACAACAAGTGAGAACTCAAAAGGGGGAAGCATATGAGTGTTTTTTGGGAAAACGTTATTGTCGTAACGGCTGCAAGGTACAGTGTAGTTGTGCTCTGTACCCTCGTATTTTTGGCTGTCTTCGAGCTTGTTACATCGTATAAAAACTGGGAAGAAATTAAAAATGGAAATTTTGCGGTTGCGATGGCGACTGGAGGAAAAGTGTTTGGAATAGCAACAATTTTTCGTTATTCAATTGAACATAACGATACGATATTACAAAGCATTGGCTGGGGTGCGCTAGGATTTGTTTTGTTGTTATTAGGCTATTTTATTTTTGAATTTCTAACACCAACCATTAGGGTCGATGAGGAAATAGGCAAGGGAAATAAAGCAGTAGGCTTTATCTCCATGATGATCTCCGTTGGGTTATCGTTTGTCATAGGTGCAAGTATTGGTGGTTAGGAGGAAAATCGAATGGTATTTGAACGGCTAGCTAAAATACTACTCATTGTTGCAATTCTATTTATCATTGCCGGAATTATATATTTCATCTAAATGGAAACTTCATGCTGTAAAAGTTTAGAAACTTTGAGGCATGAAGTTTTTTGTTTAGGCTTACTTTTTAGATAAAGTGCAAACTACTTGCGAGGTTGATTTCCACTGCGTACAGTCGATTTCCGCGGATAACGCGGTCTGCTCCATCGGAAGACGTTACTATTCCCACAGGAGTTTCCTGCTCTCCTCAACTCATGGGTGGAAACTGTGGCTCTATCTAATAGACGGATAGAAAACTATTTACACTCGCACTCCCAGCGGAGAAAATACACGAAGACTCCTGCGGGAGGAAGGGCCTAGGTGAGACTTCGAAGTGCGATAGCGCGAGATGGCTCACCAGCCCCCCGCGGAAAGCGAAGTGGATTTTCGGAGCGACTGGTCCAAGAGTATTTGATATCCTATCCTAAGTTAGTTCGCAGTTTATATCAACTACTAAGTAATAATCCATCACTTAGAAAAGTAACAAACTTTTATTAATCAGTTTTTCATTAAATAAGAAAGTGGAACATTCTTATAGACCAAGGTTTATCATGTAATTAGCATTCATTTCAAATATAAATCAGTAAAAAGCATTATAAGATTTCTAAAAATAGAAATTAATCGATATAATGGTTATAATAGACAAAAAAGGAGGAGATTTGATGGAGCTGGTTAAGAAATGGCATGAACATTATCCGAGCGAAATTCCTGTTACAATAAAGTATGCAGAGAAACCGCTATATGCTTTTCTAGCTGAGAGCGCTGAGCAATTCAAAGAAAAGAAAGCGCTTCATTTTATGGGCAAAGAATTAACATACGATGATTTATACACCCAGGCAAAACAGCTCGCTTTTTATTTGCAATCAATCGGTCTGAAAAAAGGTGATCGTGTTGGAATCATGTTACCCAATTGTCCACAAGCAGTCATCAGTTATTTTGGCATCATGATGGCGGGAGGAATTGTTGTTCAAACGAACCCATTGTATACAGAGCGGGAACTAGAATATCAATTAAAGGATTCGGGTACTACAATCCTCATCTGCTTGGATATATTAGTACCCCGTGTTACAAATGTCAAAGGTAAAACCAATCTAAAGCATGTAGTTGTAACGGGGATAAAAGATTATTTGCCATTTCCTAAAAACCTGATCTATCCATTCATCCAAAAACGGGAATACAATATGGTCATTAAAGTAGAGCAAAGTGACGAAACACACGTATGGCAATTGATACTCGAT
Source organism: Oceanobacillus zhaokaii (assembly GCF_003352005.1). Lineage (GTDB taxonomy): Bacteria > Bacillota > Bacilli > Bacillales > Amphibacillaceae > Oceanobacillus > Oceanobacillus zhaokaii. The sequence goes on along the minus strand of NZ_CP024848.1, from coordinate 2,382,897 downwards.
AATACTCCAGCTGATTATCTTGAAGCGGAGATTGATCCAAAAGAGGACCTTGCATTAATTCAATATACTGGTGGAACGACGGGCTTTCCAAAAGGAGTAATGCTGACACATTATAATCTCGTGTCGAATGTCCAAATGTGTCAAGCATGGTTATATAAAACAAAAGGAAAACAACAGATTGTACTCGGTGTCATTCCTTTTTTCCATGTGTATGGCATGACGACTGTAATGAATTTAGCTATCTTGCAAGGATCTAAAATTATTTTAATGCCAAAATTTAATGCGGAAGATGTTTTGAAAACGATAACGAAGCAAAAGCCAACCTTATTTCCTGGCGCACCGACAATTTATATTGGCCTATTAAATCATCCAAATTTAAATAAGTATGATTTATCCTCGATCGAAGCATGTATTAGTGGATCTGCCCCATTACCGAGTGAAATTCAAGACCAATTTGAGAAAATAACAGGCGGAAAATTAGTGGAAGGATATGGATTAACGGAAACATCTCCAGTTACCCATGCGAATTTTATCTATACGGATAGAGTTAATGGGAGTATTGGTGTGCCATGGCCAAATACGGATGCGAAGATTTTCAAAATGGATGCCACTGATGAAGAAGCTGCTACCGGTGAGATAGGGGAAATTGCAGTAAAAGGGCCCCAAGTAATGAAGGGCTACTGGAATAATCCGGAAGAAACGGAAAATGTCTTAAGAGATGGCTGGCTTTTCACAGGGGACCTTGGCTATATGAATGAAGAAGGATATTTCTTTATTGTTGATCGTAAGAAAGACATGATTATCGCTGGCGGCTATAATATTTACCCAAGAGAGGTCGAGGAAGTGCTATACGAGCACGGGGCAATTCAAGAGGCCGTAATCGTTGGTATTCCCGATGCATATCGCGGAGAAACTGTAAAAGCATTTATTGTCTTAAAAACAGGCTATACTGTAGATGAGTCCGATCTCAATGCTTATTGTCGAAAGCATTTGGCCGCATATAAAGTACCAAGAATTTATGAGTTTCGTAATGAATTACCAAAAACAGCAATCGGCAAAATTCTCCGAAGACAATTAATCGATGAGACACAAGAGATAAGCACATAACAAGTAATGCCTCTCTTTTTTTTACATCTTGTCTGGACTAGCTTTGTATTGACATTCGAAGCTAGTATGATTTATGATGTGTTTATGAATGAATAGTCATTCATTAATTATTGGCAATGTTTAAGGAGAAAATCATGAAATCGAATAAACCGAAATACAATCAGATTATCGAAGCGGCTGTCAAAGTTATTGCGGAAAATGGCTACCATGGGTCACAGGTTTCTAAGATTGCAAAAGCTGCAGGAGTTGCGGATGGAACGATTTATTTATATTTCAAAAACAAAGAAGATATTCTTGTAACCGTCTTTAAAGAGAAAATGGGACAGTTTATTGAAGAGATTGCTTTAGCAACAAGCATGCAAGAAAATGCTGAGAAAAAGCTGTTCACGTTAATTGATCTGCATATTCGACAGCTGGAAAAAAATCATGACTTAGCAATCGTTACACAGCTGGAATTAAGGCAATCAAACTATACATTACGACGCCAAATCAATGCTGTCTTAAAACCATATTTGACGATGATAGACGTCATTATTGGTGAAGGGATTGAAACGAAACAATTTCGAGAAGATATTAACGTTCCATTGATGCGACAAATGATCTTTGGAACATTGGATGAAATTGTAACCAATTGGGTAATGAAGGAACATAAATACAATCTAGTCGATCAAGTACCACAAATCCATGCATTACTTATTCATGGTCTTAGAAGCTAGTAATCTATATTAGTTTACAACGGATGAATAAAGGAGGAATAATATTGGCAGCACTCACTTACGAAGAGGAGAATCAGATTGCCCGCTTAACTATTCAAAGTCCACCAGCAAACGCCTTGTCCAGTACATTAATTCACGAGGTGAACAAGGCATTAGATAAGATTGAGAATGAGGGAAATGTCAAGGTTGTTGTACTAGAAGGGAAAGGGCGATTTTTTTCAGCTGGTGCAGACATTAAGGAATTCACCTCGTTACAGGCGACGTCTGATTACCGAGCACTTTCAGAGAATGGACAGCAAGTGTTTAATCGAATTGAGAATTTTCCTATCCCCATGATTGCAGCGATTCATGGAGCAGCACTAGGTGGTGGATTAGAGCTGGCAATGGCCTGCCATATTCGCATCGTAACAGAAACAGCGAAATTGGGTTTACCAGAGATTACACTTGGAATTATCCCAGGTTTTGCTGGTACACAGCGTTTGCCACGATTAGTTGGTGCGGCAAAGGCCTATGAATTAATATTAACAGGTGAACCAATTAGTGGCATTGAAGCATATCAATTAGGGCTTGCAAATCAAGTTGTAGCAGATGAGGAGCTTCTAAATGTAACCAACGAATTGGCAACGAAAATCGCAGCAAAGAGTAGAGCCACGATAAACCACATTATGCATTTGCTGTCCTATGCTAAACATGAAGCTTTTGACAAAGGAATGAAAGAAGAAGCTATTGCATTTAGCGACGTGTTTGGTCGTGAGGATGCAAAGGAAGGGATTCAAGCTTTCTTGGAAAAACGCAAACCGTATTTTCAGGATAAATAATACGAATCAGAGGGGGATAATAAATGAATATTTATGTATTACTAAAAAGGACGTTTGATACGGAAGAAAAAATTTCTGTTGTAAATGGGCAAATTGACGAGGATAATGCGGAATTTATTATTAATCCATATGACGAGTATGCTGTTGAAGAGGCAATTCAGCAGCGTGACGCACATGGTGGGGAAGTTACGGTTGTCACAATTGGTAATGAAGAGTCGGAAAAACAATTACGAACAGCCTTAGCAATGGGGGCAGATAAAGCTGTATTAATTAATACTGAAGAAGATTTAGATAATGGAGATCAATATACGACTTCTAAAATTTTAGAAGCATTTTTTGAAGGGAAGGATATAGATTTAATTCTTGCTGGAAATGTAGCAATTGATGAAGCGAGTGGGCAGGTTGGTCCTCGTGTTGCCGATTTACTAGGGATTCCTTATGTTTCAACAATTACAAGCTTAAAGATTAATGAGACAGCAGTGAATATTGAAAAGGATGTTGAAGGCGATGTGGAAGTAATTGAAACAACATTGCCATTACTTGTAACTTGCCAGCAAGGGTTAAACGACCCAAGGTACCCGTCACTGCCGGGCATCATGAAGGCCAAGAAAAAACCATTAGAAGAACTTGAACTTGATGATCTTGACCTTGAGGAAGATGATGTGGAAGCGAAAACGAAGACAATTGATATATTTTTACCACCTGAGAAAGCGGCAGGGAGAGTGCTTGAAGGGGATGTAACAGAACAAGTGAAGGAATTAGTTGGCCTACTTAGAAATGAAGCAAAAATAATTTAATGAATGTAAAAGGGGAGGAGAGAAGAAAATGAGCGAAAAACTATTAGTAGTTGGTGAGACAAAGGATGGGACATTACGAAATGTATCATTTGAAGCGATTGGAGCGGCCAAAAAAATAAATGAAAATGCGGAGATTATCGGTGTAGTATGTGGCGATGATGACCTTGAAAGTCAAGCATTGGAGTTAATCTATTACGGTGCAGACCGTGTCGTAACCGTTAAGCACGATAATTTGAAAACGTATACATCGGAGGGGTTCGGCCAAGCGATACTTGCGGTAATCAATGATGAATCACCTGCTGGCATTGTGATGGGGCATACGTCTATCGGTAAAGATTTATCCCCTAAGCTTGCAAGTAAACTAAACACAGGATTAGTTTCCGATGTCACAGAGATTGAAATAACCGAAAATCATTTGGCTTACATTCGACCGATATATTCAGGGAAAGCATTTGAAAAGAAAATAATTACCGGGAATTTTCCGTTTATCACAATTCGTCCAAATAATATTCCAAGCTTAGAACGCGATACAGCAAGAACTGGAAATATTCGTGAGCTGGATATTGAGGTAACGGATATTCGAACGATTGTGACAGATGTAATACGTAAAGCAACGGAAGGAGTCGACCTATCAGAGGCGAAGATTGTTGTTGCAGGTGGACGCGGTGTGAAAAGTGCAGAAGGATTTAAACCACTATATGAACTTGCAGATGCGCTAGGTGGAGCTGTCGGTGCATCTCGCGGTGCATGTGATGCCGATTACTGTGATTATTCCCTGCAAATTGGGCAAACTGGTAAAGTAGTAACGCCAGATTTATATATTGCAGTTGGTATCTCCGGAGCAATTCAGCATTTAGCAGGCATGTCGAATTCTAAAGTAATCGTAGCAATCAATAAAGACCCAGAAGCAAATATCTTTAACATCGCCGACTACGGCATCGTTGGTGACTTATTTGAAATAATTCCATTGCTAATTGAGGAAATAAATAAAATGAAAGTAGGATAGAAACTACTAAGAACTTGGCTACTTTCTAATTGGTTTTAATTGTTTTAGAATAGGATATAGGATGATTACCTTCGTTTTTAATGAATTCCCTATCCATCTCTATAAATTAAAGGCAATATTTAGCGTGTTTTCAACACCTTATCTAAAGATTTCGCACCACCCCAGCGGAGGAAATACACGAAGACTCCTGAGGGAAGAAGAGGCTCACCAGCTCCCCGCGGAAAGCGAAGTGTATTTCTGGAGCGGTCTTCCGTGAATAAACTACCATCAAAAGTTAATTTGCTCTGAAAAAGTATAAGCAAACTATTAGGAAGTAAATAATATCGATGGTATACTCTATTTGAGCTTTAAATGGAGCAAAAAGGAGGTTATTATAATGGCAATTGAACACGTAACAGATCAAAACTTTGCTGATCAAACTTCAAAAGGCTTAGTGCTAGCTGATTTCTGGGCACCTTGGTGTGGACCTTGTAAAATGATTGCACCAGTTTTAGAAGAAATTGATGGTGAATTAAACGAAAAAGTTCAGATTGTAAAATTAGATGTAGACGAAAACCAAGAAACTGCAAGTAAATTTGGTGTGATGAGCATTCCGACTTTATTATTATTTAAGGATGGTAATGTTGTTGACCAAGCAATTGGTTTCCAGCCAAAAGAAGCGTTAGTTGATATGATTAACAAACACGCTTAAGCTACATTCAATTGTATAGACTCATACTGGTCCCTTGTTATTAATAACAAGGGACTTTCTAATAATGTGCGTTCAAAAAGTCCGGTAAAACTGACACATCGAATTTCTGACGTGATGCTTTTCCGTTCCTCACGCTGAAACAGTCAAGGAACTTCTACTAAAAACGTCTACGTCCTGGGACTGCGCTAACTCGTCCCACCGAAAACATTTGTAGACAACGTAGAAGTCACCACATCCTGTGGAAGCCCGGTACGGGGAGCTTCGCTGATTTGATACTTCTCCGTCATTTTTATCCTCCTTTTTGAACATCTTTTAATAGGGTAAAGGGAATGGAAACGATATGAATCAATTAATCAAAGAAAAATTAGCGATATTACCAGCTCAGCCGGGCTGTTATTTAATGAAGGATAAACAGGGGACAATCATCTATGTTGGGAAATCGAAGCTGCTGAAAAACCGTGTCAGGTCTTATTTTACAGGTGCACATGACCGTAAAACCCAGCGATTAGTCCAGGAAATTGTTGACTTCGAATATTTTGTTACGTCATCCGAAATGGAAGCATTAATTTTAGAAATGAATTTAATAAAAAAATACGACCCTAAATATAATGTGATGTTAAAGGATGATAAGACGTATCCCTATTTAAAAATCACTTCAGAACGGCATCCTCGTTTATTAATAACACGTAAAGTTAAAAAGGACAAAGGAAAATATTTTGGGCCGTATCCGAACGTTATTGCTGCAAGAGAAACGAAGAAATTACTTGATCGCTTGTATCCACTCAAGAAATGCAATAATCCACCAGGGCGACCATGTCTTTACTATCATATGCATCAATGTTTAGCATGCAGTGAACATCCACCGACTGCAAAGGAATATAATGCGATTGTTCAGGAGATTTCTTCTTTTCTGCACGGTGGGTTTAACGAAATAAAAAATAATTTAAAAAATAAAATGCTGGAAGCAAGCGAGCAGTTAAATTTTGAACGAGCAAAAGAATTACGTGACCAGATTCAGCATATTGAGGCTGTGATGGAACAGCAAAAAATGACCCTAAACGACCGTATAGATCGAGATGTATTTGGATATAGCGTTGAAAAGGGCTGGATGTGTGTTCAGGTATTTTTTGTAAGGCAAGGAAAGTTAATCGAACGAGACGTATCTGTGTTTCCGTTTTTCGATTCTGCTGAAGAGACATTTGTTAGCTTTGTGGGTCGATTCTACCTTCATCAAAATCATTTGAAACCGAAGCAAATATTTGTGCCCATCGGAACAAATGTTACAATTCTGAGTGAGTTGTTGGAAATCGATGTTCATACGCCGTTTAGGGGCCGGAAGAAAGAATTAGTAGAGTTGGCCATTAAAAATGCAGAAATTGCGCTTTCCGAAAAGTTTGCTTTAATCGAGCGAGATGAGGAACGAACGATAGTTGCTGTTGAGAAGCTTGGCGAAAAATTAAATATTGAAACACCGCATCGCATAGAAGCATTTGATAATTCTAATATTCAAGGTACAGATCCTGTGTCGGCAATGATTGTCTTTATTGACGGAAAACCTAGTAAGAAGGATTATCGAAAATATAAAATCAGGGATGTAGTAGGTCCTGATGATTATGAGACAATGCGAGAGGTTATTAGAAGAAGATATACAAGGGTTTTACAGGAAGATTTGCCATTACCAGATTTAATTATCGTCGATGGTTCAAAGGGACAGATGAGCGCTGCCTTAGACGTGTTAGAGAATGAACTAGGTCTTGACATTCCGTTGGGTGGACTAGCAAAAAATGATAAACATAAAACGAGTGAATTACTGTATGGAAATCCACCAATCGTCGTTCCTTTAGAAAGACAATCACAGGAATTCTATCTTGTACAACGAATTCAAGATGAGGTACATCGATTTGCGATTACATTCCATCGTCAATTAAGAGGGAAGAATTTAGTGCAATCGGAATTAGATAAAATCCCCGGTGTTGGTGAGAAACGACGAAGATTATTGTTAACTCACTTCAAGTCTATAACGGAAATTAAGCAAGCGCCTATTGAAGAGATTACGAAGCTTGGCATTCCGGTAAATATCGCAACAGACATTCAGAAATATTTAAATCAAGAGGAATAATGATAAAAGCAGTCATTAAAAGACAGGGGCTCTTTAAAAGGCACCTGTCTTTTTAGGTTTACTTCGTATAAACAATCTTAAATGCTACCTGATGGATTCTCTTATTTATTTCCTCTATACATTCACATTCGATTCCGTTTAGTTTCTGGATTGCTTCGGCAAGGAACCCCGCTTCCATTCGAAATTCTGCTGTAAATGAGGCCTGTAATCTAAGTGCGACAGAGTCTGCCATGAGCTGAAAAAGTAATTCCTTCTTCTTTTCCTTTACCAGCTCTAGTTTGCCCCAGCCTAATTTATCATAAATTGTAATTAAATCTTCTAAATCGTTAATTGCAAATTTTCTTGCGAGATTTCTACCCATGAAATAAAGAAGTGTGTTTGCTTCCTTTCCTAGTAACTCTGGTAAACTTATATAACGAAGGACGTCATAACCAGCACCTTCTGTAGTAAATAGTTCAAGCTGAGATGAGGAGAATAGTTCCTGTTTTTTTCGCATTGATGTCATCCTTTCGTTCAACCGCATATGCTAGGTAGTTAAGAAAGTATAAAATATTTCTTACTACATAAGTGCAACTAAAGTTGTCACTGTAAGGCTTGGCTAAAACCTTAGTTTTCTAATATCATTATCTATATAATTACTTGAATAATCAAGTGCTGATTCACTCGGTTTTTGTAATTATCATCTAAGTTGAAAACTTATTTGAGACTATATATTAAGCAGTATCTTAAAACCGCTTACTTAATAGAAAAGAAGGAATAGTACATGTATTCCTTAATTTTTGATTCGTTTTCTTGACGCTTTTTGTAGTTAGAAGTACAATGAAATTGTTACAAATTGTACTATTTTAAAAAAACTGGCAAGTAATTTGTTAAGCGCTTTACTTTTTTAAGATGTACATAAAAATAATTTCTATCATTTAACAAGGGGGGATAACATGGCAGGGCAGCGTGAGTATTTTTACAGAAGACTTCATTCACTACTAGGCGTAGTACCTATCGGTGTATTTCTAGTGCAGCATTTAGTGGTGAACCATTTTGCCGTGTATGGAGAAGAAAGCTTTAATACAGCAGCAGGATTTATGGGAAATCTTCCGTTTGTACTATTACTGGAAATATTCATTATCTACCTACCAATTCTGTATCATGCAATTCTAGGGGTATATATTGCGTTAACGGCAAACTATTCTTTGAAAAATTATGGTTTTTTCCGTAACTGGATGTTTGCATTACAGCGGATTACAGGGATTATCACACTAATATTCATTGCATGGCACGTTTGGGAAACACGTGTTCAAATTGGATTGGGAAATGCAGAAGTAGATTATAGCTTAATGGAAGGTATTCTTTCTAGTCCGTTTATGTTCTGGTTCTACTTAATCGGCGTAATATCAACAGTATTCCACTTTGCTAATGGTTTATGGAGCTTCTGTGTATCTTGGGGTATTACACAATCAGCGAAATCACAACGTGTATTAACTTACATAACAGTATTCGTGTTTCTTGCTGTAAGTTACCTCGGAGTTCGAACAATCATTCAGTTTGCATTCGGTGTTTAATAGAAAGAGAGAAAGGAAGCGTTATATATTATGAGTAATCGTAAAGTCGCGATAGTCGGTGGTGGGTTAGCTGGTTTAATGGCAACGATAAAGGCAGCCGAGGCTGGGGTTAGCGTTGATCTATTCTCAATTGTACCTGTAAAACGCTCTCACTCCGTTTGTGCACAGGGTGGTATTAACGGTGCAGTAAATACGAAGGGTGAAGGTGATTCACCATGGCTTCACTTTGATGATACGGTATATGGTGGAGACTTCCTAGCAAACCAGCCACAAGTAAAAGCAATGTGTGATGCTGCGCCAGGAATAATACATATGTTTGACCGTATGGGTGTTATGTTTAACCGTACGCCAGAAGGTTTACTGGACTTTCGGCGTTTTGGTGGAACACAGATGCACCGCACAGCTTACGCAGGGGCAACGACAGGTCAACAATTACTATACGCATTAGATGAACAAGTTCGCCGCTATGAGGTAGAAGGACTTGTGACGAAATACGAAGGATATGAATTTGTTGAAGCAGTCATTGATGACGCAGGAATTGGTCGCGGGATTGTTGCACAAAACATAAAAACACATGAAATAAAATCATTCCGGTCTGATGCAACAATTTTCGCAACGGGTGGACCTGGAATTATCTTTGGTAAATCAACGAACTCAATGATTAATACTGGTTCTGCAGCAAGTATTTTATACCAGCAAGGTGTGAAATATGCGAATGGAGAATTCATTCAAATCCATCCAACAGCAATTCCAGGTGATGATAAATTACGTCTTATGAGCGAATCCGCTCGTGGGGAAGGTGGACGTATTTGGACATACAAGGACGGGGAACCTTGGTATTTCCTTGAAGAGAAATATCCGGCATATGGTAACCTTGTTCCACGTGATATTGCAACTCGCGAAATATTCGATGTTTGTGTTAATCAGAAACTCGGAATCAATGGAGAGAACATGGTTTACCTTGATTTGTCACATAAAGATTCTAAGGAATTGGATATTAAGCTTGGCGGGATCATTGAAATCTATGAGAAATTCGTTGGGGAAGATCCACGTAAAGTGCCAATGAAAATATTCCCAGCTGTTCATTATTCAATGGGTGGTCTATGGGTCGATGAAAATCAAATGACTAACATCCCAGGTATCTTCGCTGCTGGTGAATGTGATTATTCACAGCATGGTGGGAATCGCTTAGGGGCAAACTCGCTGCTTTCTGCAATTTATGGCGGACTAGTAGCTGGGCCGAAAGCAATTGAATATATTGACGGACTCGACCAGCATGCAGAGGATTTACCTTCCACTTTATTTGAAGCGAGAGAAAAAGAAGAACAGGAAAAATTTGCAGCACTTATGAAGATGGATGGCGGTGAAAACGCATACCAGATCCATAAAGAGCTTGGCGAATGGATGACCGATAATGTTACGGTAGTTCGAGAGAATAGCAAGTTATTAGAAACAGATAAAAAGATTGTTGAATTACTAGAACGTTGGGAGAATATTAGCATTAATGATACTTCCAGCTGGAGTAATCAAGGTGTTATGTTTACCCGTCAATTGAAAAATATGCTTCAATTGGCACGAGTGATTACGATTGGTGCTTATAACCGTAATGAAAGTCGTGGGGCACATTTTAAACCAGAATTCCCTGAACGAAATGATGAGGATTGGTTAAAAACAACGATTGCAGAATTTGATCAAGAGAACGCTTCACCAGTATTCTCATACGAGGATGTGGATGTATCATTAATCAAGCCTCGTAAGCGCGATTATACGACAACACACTAAGGGGGAGTATCGTAAAAATGGCTGAACAAAGTACAGTTACGTTTATAATAACAAGGCAAAATGATCCGAACTCTGATCCATATGAGGAAACATTTAATATACCATATCGTAAAAATATGAATGTTATTTCTGGATTAATGGAGATTCAGAAAAATCCTGTCAATGCAAATGGTGAAAAGACAACACCAGTTATGTGGGACATGAACTGTTTGGAAGAGGTTTGTGGGGCGTGTTCAATGGTAATTAATGGAACCGCAAGACAATCCTGTGCAGCATTAGTTGACACACTAGAGCAACCTATTCGACTGGAGCCGATGTCTACATTCCCGGTTGTACGTGATTTAATTGTGGACCGTGAGCGCATGTTTGATGCATTGAAACAGGTAAAAGCTTGGATACCTATCGATGGTACGCATGATCTCGGGCCTGGTCCTAGAATGCCAGAGAAAAAACGCCAATGGGCATATGAACTATCGAAATGTATGACTTGTGGCGTATGTCTGGAGGCTTGTCCGAATGTGAATGATAAATCCAATTTTATTGGACCGGCAGCTATTTCGCAAGCACGTCTATTTAATGCACATCCAACAGGTGAAATGAATGCAAGTGATCGTTTAGAAGGGTTAATGGAAGAAGGCGGAATCAGTGGTTGTGGTAACTCACAAAACTGTGTGCAAGTTTGTCCGAAAGGCATCCCATTAACAACGTCTATTGCAGCAATGAACCGTGCTACAAATATTCAAGCATTTAAGAACTTCTTTGGCAGCGACAACGCACACTAAACGATATAATATCATATAGAAATAACAAAACCGACTTTCTGACTAGAAGTCGGTTTTGTGTAATCTGGAAATAAATGGAATATGTTCGAAAAGCTTCACTAATCACCTCTATGGAAACAGTCTATGCTGGTGAAAGCTACACTAATCTTAGAGCTTTAATTCCCCCATGCGGAGAAGCTCAACTACGGCTTGAGAGCGCCCCTTGACTCCTAATTTTTGCATCGCATTTGAAATGTGGTTCCGGACAGTCTTCTCAGAAATATACAATTCCTGCGCGATTTCTTTTGTTGTCTTATCTTGTACTAGCAATTCGAATACTTCTTTTTCTCGCTTTGTTAATAATTGCTTCGGCTTATACTCGTTGTCCTTCAAATGTTAACCCCTCCTTGCTCTTGTAGAGCTGCAGTTTGAAGGGAAATTATTTAGTCAATATAGCTTATGATGCGCAGTGAAATAAGTTCTTCTTATAAGTGATAAAAGACGGAAAAATTTTCAACTGACATCTTGCTTTCCAAAGATATGCTTTTTTCTAATAGATTGATTTTAAAATTTGCTGATAAGGAAGTGTTTATATAACCTGTCAACTAACATAGATGAGCAATAGTTCTCTGTCCGGTCGCTCCGAAAATACACTTCGCGCACCTGAGGGGGCTGGTGAGCCTATTCGTGCTGTCGCACTTCGCAGTCTCACCTATGCTCTTCCTCCCGCGGGACAAGAAAAGCTTCGTCAGCTCCACATCGCAATCAGACAAATTGTACTTTATTGTCGAGGTGTCTCCGTGTATTTTCTCGGCTGGAATGGTCCCTAGTAAGCAGTTTATTTCCATTATAAGTATTCCAATACTTATAAAAAGTAAGAGGGTAACTAAATTAAAATACACTTGCTTTTTGATAGAATATGATAAACTATTATGGAAAGAACTTTGTAGGAGGTAGCACTGTTGATAAACGAACCATCCAAAGATGAAATAAATATAATGGAAAAACGACTTCGTTATATATCGGGAATCATTAAACAAAACGGTCGTAAAATTTTAACTAATTATCCAATCACACCTCCACAATTTGTTGCCTTACAATGGTTACTTGAAGAAGGCGATTTAACTATTGGTGAATTATCAAATAGAATAAGTCTTGCTTTCAGTACAACTACAGACGTAGTTGATAGAATGGAAAAAACGGAACTAGTGAAGCGAGTTCGTGATGAAAAGGATAGACGCGTTGTACGCATTCACCTGCTGGAAAAAGGGAAGGTTATCATTCATGAAGTGATTGCGAAACGCCAAGCATATCTGGGAGAAGTTTTAGAAGAATTCTCAGAAGCAGATGTTACGAAATTGAATCAATTATTGGATTTTTTATACAGACAAATGAAAATGGTAAATGAAAAATAACAGCATAGATGAGGCGATCGTTTGAATCAAGCAATTGGAGTTATCGATTCAGGGGTTGGCGGATTGACAGTTGCACATGAGTTGATGCGCCAATTACCAAAAGAAAAATTAATTTACTTAGGTGATACAGCAAGGTGTCCATACGGACCTAGATCAAAAGAGGAAGTACAGCAATTTACTTGGGAAATGGTTGAGTTTCTATTAAGTAAAAACATTAAAATGCTAGTAATAGCATGTAACACGGCAACTGCTTTTACATTGAAGGATTTGCAGGAAAAGTTAGACATTCCTGTAATAGGCGTTATTCAGCCAGGAGCAAGAGCTGCGATAAAGGTAACGAACAATACTCATATCGGCGTTATTGGTACAGAAGGAACGATTAAGAGCAAAGCATATAAGGAAGCATTGCAAAAAATTAATGAAGGAATCCATGTATATCCACTTGCATGTCCATTATTCGTACCGCTAGTAGAAAAAGGGATTACAGCTGGCCCAGAAGCTCAAGAGGTTGTTGCTAAGTCTTTGGCATCCATGAAGCAATTTAAACAAATGGATACCCTCATATTAGGATGTACACATTATCCATTACTGAAGGATACGATTCAGCATGTCATTGGGGAACAGGTAACCATTATTTCCTCCAGCGAAGAAACCGCAAGAGAAACGAGTACAATCTTGGATGTGCATTATTTATTAAACAAAGAGGATCAGATTCCTGTTCATCAAATCTACACAACTGGTGAATTAGCGATGTTTAATAAAATCGCAAAAAGTATTTTTAAAGATCATCAACCAGAAATGTTATCAATAGAAAAGGCTACACTTCCAATCAATCAAGGAGCATGATTCTCATGTTCCTTGATTTTTTTAACGTTTAAAAAGAAGTTCCATCTTTTACTTTGATGGTCTATTTTAAAATATAAGCTCGTATACATAGTAGTACAAACCATCGTAGGAGGTATGAACATGCAAAAGAAAGGATTACTTATGACAGGCGCAATTACACTTTCAGTTCTGTTGACTGGGTGTTTTCAAGGGGAACAATCTTTAGAAGACTTAGATCCTCCGCAAAATGCAGAGGAAGTGAATAATTTAGAGAAGCCAACAACAGATGAGGATTCGAAAGCTTCAAGTGAAGAGTCAGAACAAACAGAGGGTGAAGAAACCTCAGAAGTGGCAGAAGAAACCGTACCGAGGCAATTGTTCTTACTCGATGCAAACGGTATGGTTGCATCACAAACACTAGAATTACCAAAGCTTGAATCAAAAGAAGTAGCAACACAGGTAATAGAATATTTAGTTAAAGGTGGCCCAGTCACAGAGATGCTGCCGAATGGTTTCCAGGCCGTTCTGCCAGAAGGAACTGAGGTGATTGGCGTGAACCTTAAAGAGGATGGAACGATGATTGTTGATTTATCGGAGGAATTTAAAGATTACCAAGCTAGCGAGGAACTGCAAATATTAGAATCTGTAACACATACATTAACCCAATTTGAAAACGTAAATAAAGTTCAGTTATGGATTAATGGTCATCCGCAAACAGAAATGCCTGTAAATGGAACACCAATTGGTGAAGGCTATTCACGTGCAAATGGAATAAATATCACGGATACAGACACACTTGATTTAGTAAACAGTCAGGCTGTTACGATGTATTATCCTGCAGAACATGGTGAAAATCGCTATTATGTTCCTGTAACCCAATATGTAGAAAAAGGGGAAGAAGAATTTTTTCACTCTATTGTTCAATCATTATTAGAGGGACCAGGTTACCAGGCGGATGTTGTCAATGTATTTAATTCTCAAACAGATTTAGCAAGTGAGCCTGTACTAAGTGATGGAGTATTAGAATTAGTATTCAATGAAGAAATTTTAAAAGATAGTGAACAGGGCATCATTGCAGACGAAGTAATGGAAACTTTAGTACGAACTTTAACAGAGCAAGAAGCGATCGACGCAGTTGATATAAAAGTAGAGAATAAAGAAAAACTGGTCAATGAAAATGGAGAATCCTACGATGAACCAGTCACAAAGCAAACATTCACACCAACAGAAAAACTTTGAGGATTGAGGCTAATAAAACTAGCCTCTTTTTTATTTGAAGATAAATCTTAATTCGCAGAATCCTAGTCCGTATATTTCCGGTGCGATAAGATGCGTTTTCAATATAATGGCATGTATGTTCATTTTTCTTTTGAAGAAAATATGATAAGCTAATGAGGAAATATTAGAAAACTAAGGTTTGATCAAGCTTTTAGGTGACAGCCTTAGTTGCACTTATGTAGTAAGAAATATGTTATACTTTCTTAACTACCAAGGAGGAATTTTGAATGCGTAATGATCAGCGTGAAGTAAATGAACTTAGACCAATAACAATAACACCGAACTACATAACCCATCCTGAAGGCTCTGTATTGATAACAGTCGGCAATACAAAAGTAATATGCAATGCAAGTATAGAGGATAGGGTTCCTCCATTTATGCGTGGACAAGGAAAAGGCTGGATTACAGCAGAATATGCCATGCTGCCACGTGCAACTGCCGATCGGAATATCCGTGAATCATCAAAAGGGAAAGTTAGCGGAAGAACAATGGAAATTCAGCGACTAATTGGTAGAGCACTGCGCTCTGTTGTCGATCTTGATAAGATTGGTGAACGAACTGTTTGGGTTGATTGTGATGTTATTCAAGCGGATGGTGGTACACGGACAGCTTCGATTACAGGTGCATTTATTGCTGTTGTTCTTGCATTTGGGGATTTACTAGAAAATAAAAAAATAAGTAAAATGCCTGTAACAGATTTCCTATGTGCAACTTCAGTTGGGATATTACCGGATAAAACAGCAATCTTAGATTTAAATTATGAAGAAGATTTTGCAGCAAATGTCGACATGAATATTGTTATGACAGGTGCAGGCGAATTTGTGGAAATTCAAGGAACTGGTGAAGAAGCAACTTTTTCAATTGGAGAATTGCAAACGATGCTAAAGTTAGCAAGTGAAGGATTGGAACAAATTATTGGCATACAAAAAGAAGTACTAGGTGACTTAGTACAGCGTGTTGGAGAAACAAAGAATAAATAAGGGGTTTCTGACATGAAGCAAATATTGATTGCAACAAAAAACAGAGGAAAAATAGCCGAATTTAAGCAATTTTTCGCAACGGTTAATGTGGAAGTTGTCTCGCTGCTCGATCTTGAAGAACCCGTACCAGATATAGAAGAGACAGGTCAGACATTTGAAGAAAATGCTGCATTAAAAGCAGAAGAAATAGCTCAAATGTTTAATATCACTGTTTTAGCAGACGATTCTGGTCTAATCATTGATGCATTAGACGGTCGTCCAGGCATTTATTCTGCAAGGTATGCAGGCGAGCCAACAGATGATAAGGCGAATATTAGAAAAGTACTTGATGAACTAGTGGAAGTGCCAGCATCTGAGAGAACTGCTCGATTTATTTGTGTACTTGCAATTGCAACTCCAGGTGAAGAAACATTATTTTATAAAGGATATTGTGAAGGTACAATCCGAACCACTGAAAAAGGAGAAAATGGCTTCGGGTACGATCCAATTTTTATTCCTCAAGGCTATAATCAAACAATGGCAGAACTATCTCCAGAAGAGAAAAATAAAATTAGCCACCGAAAAAATGCGATTAGTCAGCTAGAAAAAGGGATACATAGTAGATAAATGGTTTGATATGAGGTGGTAATGGATGACAAAAGTATTGATAATGAGCGATAGTCATGGATTAACGAACGAAATTACGATGATAAAAGAACGACATGAAGCTGATTATCTTATTCATTGTGGTGATTCTGAATTAAATGCGGATGCGAATGAGTTAATAAACTTCTATACTGTTACGGGTAATTGCGACTTAGATCCTCATTATGAGAAGGAACAAATTATAAAGATAAATGATTTGACGTTTTATGTTACACATGGACATTTGCTTGGAGTAAAGACGGATTTAACAAGATTATCTATGCGTGCAGAAGAAGTTGGGGCAGATGTCATTTGTTTCGGACATACGCATCTCGCTGGATCTTTACTGGAAGACCATCAATTATTTATTAATCCTGGAAGTATACGCATGCCAAGAAGACGTGAGGAGAAAACATATGTTGTAATGGAATGGGATAAACCTGATGATATAAAAATTCGTTTTTATGCATTAGATGGTAGCGAGGTTTCTGATTTAGCGTATCAAGTATCATTGCCATTTTAATTAGAATAGTAATCCAGTTCAATTAACAGAAATGCTGATTTTTGAACTGGTATTACTAATAAAAAAAGCTATCTCAATATGCTCTTATTCTAGTTTTAAAAGTTTTTTAGAAAAAGTTTTTAAAAATGGTTGACAAAAAATGCCCTATTGCCTATAATGAAACTTGTCCGTTAAAAAAGAACGTTTTTAAACGACTTACATAATATGTATGAAAGAATTAGAAAGAGCACCACTTGCGGGTGTAGTTTAGTGGTAAAACCTCAGCCTTCCAAGCTGATGATGAGGGTTCGATTCCCTTCACCCGCTCCATTCATACGTCCCAGTAGCTCAGCAGGATAGAGCAACAGCCTTCTAAGCTGTGGGTCGCAGGTTCGAATCCTGCCTGGGACGCTACTTGAAGAGAAACCTATCCATAAATTAGGTTTCTCTTTTTCTATATGTTTACCACTTTATCCTTTAGGGTATGTATAGCTTATATGTAAAATATAAATACTAACTAGCAGGAGGTGAATAAATGCAAACCGAGCCGAATAATGTGATCCTCTTTCCGAAATGGAAAAAAACATTAGAGGAGGAGAGTTTATACGCATTACAGGAGAAAAGATATGAAGAGGCATTAGAGAAACTAAATAAATTATTAAGCTATCAGGTAGATGATTATGAAATTCTGATTGCGAAATTGATGTGTTTAATGGAACTTAGCAGATATGAAGAAGCACAGGAACTTTGTGAAGAGCTACTCCAACATAAGGACGACAATTATTATCATTACTTACATATGTACTTAACGATTTTATTCCAAACGAATCAATATGAATTATTGATGGAACATGCTGCAGCAGAACTTGCTGATAAACAGCTGCCAGAAATATTCCGTGAACAATTTACGCAGCTATATGATATAAGCAAAAAGATGAAAGTAGATATTATGGTGGAAAAATCGATTCTTTTACATGAGGAATTGACAGGGGCGGTCGAAGCTGACAATCACCAGGAACAATGGCGAATTATTGAAAATTTACGAAGGGTACATGCAAGTGCTTCAGATGATATACTCGAATTATTAGTTAATGAGCGAATTCATCCCGTGAATAAAACTGCTATCATCAATTTTTTAATGGATAATCATGTTACAAAAAGTATAGATATAAAGAAATTTGACATTGACATAAGGATTGTTCCTAATGAAACAGAGAAAATTAATGAAAATAACGTTTTTCAGCAGATTTTATCGTCTTTAAAAGAGGTTGAATTAAAAAATCCGACATTATATGCAGTAATTGAACAAATACTCTATCACTACTTTTTCGTGCTTTATCCGATTACACCGCCGAGTAAAGAAGTTAGGAATATAGTAAAGGCGATAACGTTTATTGGTCAGGAATCTTTAAACATACATATTGAAACAAATGAAACACTAGAAGGCTCCGTTTTACATTATATTGATGAAATCAAAATGTGTGAAACACTGTACTTAAGTATAATTGAAGAATAGACATCTGTTACTTATTCGTTAAGAAAGTGTCCATACTTTCTTAACGAATAAGTATAACCAAGGTTTCTAATAGTATATAGTTGAATGCCAAGCGAATTATGTTATAATAAAATGGTTGTAAATCTGAGCATTCGCTAACATTTATTCTAAAAACGTGATAAATGAATGGATATAATAGATTTTGGAGGGAAATGTAATGACAGCTAAATGGGAAAAACAAGAAGGAAATAAAGGAACTCTAACATTTGAGGTTTCTGCAGAAGAGTTTGATAAAGCATTAGATCAAGCATTTAAGAAAGTTGTGAAAGAAGTTCAAGTTCCTGGATTCCGTAAAGGGAAAATGCCACGTGGAATGTTTGAAAAACGTTTTGGCGTAGAATCTCTATACCAAGATGCAGTGGATATTGTACTTCCAGAAGCATATAAAAATGCTATCGACGAAACAGATATCTTCCCAATCGATCAACCACAAGTTGACATTGATCAAATCGAAAAAGGTAAAACATTAGTCTTCACTGCTGAAGTTGAAGTGAAACCAGAAGTTACTTTAGGTGAATACAAAGGATTAGAAATTGATGTACCATCTGTAGAAGTTACAGACGAGGACGTTAATAAAGAAATTGAACAACTGCGTGAGCGTCATGCTGAACTTGTTGTAAAAGAAGAAGGAACAGTAGAAGAAGGCGACACAGTTGTAATGGACTTTGAAGGATTTACTGATGGTGTTGCATTTGATGGTGGAAAAGGTGAAAACCATTCACTAGAAATTGGTTCAGGCCAATTCATTCCAGGATTTGAAGAGCAATTAGTTGGTAAAGCACTTGATGAAGATACTGAAATCAAGGTAACATTCCCAGAAGATTACCATGCAGAAGAACTTGCTGGTAAAGAAGCAACATTTAAAGTTAAAATTCATGAAGTTAAATTCAAAGAACTTCCAGAATTAGACGATGAATTTGCCAAAGACGTCGATGAAGAAGTGGAAACACTTGACGAATTGAAGAAGAAGAAAAGAGAACAATTAGAAGCAGAATTGAAGCAAGATGTTGAAAACCAAAAACGTGAAGATTTAATTGCAAAAGCTTCTGAAAATGCACAAGTAGATATTCCAGATGCGATGGTAGAAACAGAATTGGAGCAAATGGTAAGAGAATTTGAACAACGCTTGCAAATGCAAGGGATGACTTTAGAAATGTACACACAATTCTCAGGTCAAGACGAAGCAGCACTTAAAGAACAAATGAAAGAAGATGCTGCAAAACGCGTGAAAACTAACCTTACATTAGAAGCAATTACAAAAGCAGAAGATATCAGTGTAACTGACGAAGATGTTAATGAAGAATTAGGAAAAATGGCTGAAATGTATGGAATCGATGCAGAGCAGTTAGTTCCTATGTTAGGTGGAAACACTGATACAATTAAGAGTGACTTACAAATGAGAAAAGCGATTGAATTTTTAGTTGATAATAGCAAAACTAGCAACTAATTGATTCATTCCAAACGTAATTGCGACCAAACATAGCGTATAAAAACAAGGTGTGTTTACCGCACCTTGTTTTTATATTATTCGCAGACCAGAAAAAACAATTCAACTACATATTATCTTTAGCATAAAACACTCTAATAAATAGTTTAAACTCGACTTAATTAATAAAATCAACATATAGTATAAGTAATATGATTTGACTTTCTGCGTATTTTATTGATAATGGAAAGAAGAATGTAAACAAATCAGAATTTAAAAGCTATCGAAAGAACGGAAACACCAGGCTAGGATATTCAGTGTTAAGTGAAGTCTCGCTAATGCTCTAGCATAGAAGCTTGGCTTTACTCAACTCTGAAAATGAGTGATTTTAAAATGATGTATCCAATGTTTATTATTTTGTTTTTTATTTTTGTTCTGATATGATGACTATAAAAGTTGGGACCTAGATTAAAATAATAGGTTTCGTAGGGGTGAAATGTAATGTTTAAATTTAATGAAGAAAAAGGACAATTGAAATGTTCGTTTTGTGGAAAGAGTCAAGATCAAGTTCGTAAACTCGTTGCCGGACCTGGCGTTTATATATGTGATGAATGCATAGAACTCTGCACGGAAATTGTGGAAGAAGAACTTGGTACAGAAGAGGAAATGGAATTAAAGGAAATTCCAAAGCCTATGGAAATTTGTGACATTCTTGATGATTATGTTATCGGCCAAGAACAGGCGAAGAAAAGTTTATCTGTTGCGGTTTATAATCACTATAAACGCATTAACTCACCGAAGACAACAGATGATGTAGAACTTTCTAAAAGTAATATTGCAATGATTGGACCAACAGGTAGTGGGAAAACATTGCTTGCTCAAACTTTAGCACGAATTATCAATGTTCCATTTGCAATGGCAGATGCTACATCTTTAACTGAAGCCGGATATGTTGGGGAAGATGTTGAAAATATTCTGTTGAAATTAATTCAAGCAGCAGACTATGATGTAGAAAAAGCGGAAAAGGGAATTATTTATATTGATGAGATCGATAAAGTTGCCCGTAAATCAGAGAACCCTTCAATTACACGTGATGTATCAGGTGAAGGTGTACAGCAAGCACTTCTAAAAATTCTAGAAGGAACGGTTGCAAGCGTACCTCCTCAAGGTGGAAGGAAACATCCTCATCAAGAATTCATCCAGATTGACACGACCAACATTTTATTTATTGTTGGTGGGGCATTTGATGGAATTGACCAAGTAATCAAACGCCGTTTAGGTAAGAAAGTAATAGGTTTCGGATCAAATGAACAAGAAGAACTCGGCATGGATGAATTACTTTCGAAAGTACTGCCTGAAGACTTATTGCGTTATGGTCTAATTCCTGAATTTATTGGGAGAATTCCGATCATCGGCAGCTTGATGCCATTAGATGAAAATGCATTGATCCAAATTCTTACAAAACCTAAGAATGCATTAGTTAAACAATATCAAAAGCTATTTGAAATGGATAATGTCGAACTCGAATTCGAGGATGAGTCTCTTACCGAAATCGCGAAGAAGGCGATAGAGCGGAAGACTGGTGCTCGTGGATTAAGGTCGATCATTGAAGGGATCATGCTTGAGGTAATGTTTGAATTACCGTCACGGGAAGATATTGAAAAATGTATTATTACAAAAGAAACAGTAACTGAAGAAGATGGCAGTCCTACACTCGTATTTAGAGATGGAACAATCCAAGCTGGAAACGCGAAGCATCCTAAAGAGAGTGCATAATTACGAGCTGTAGTACAAGCGATTTTTAGAAAATAGTTAAAGATTAGAGGCTGACTTAGTATTTGAGCTCTTATATAATAGGAGCTCGCTTCCTGTTAGTCTCTTTTGCTTGTTTAGATTTGCAAATTGGGTAAATACTAATTTGGATGAACGAAAAAACATTATTTTGAGCGATTTAGATTTACAAATATTGAAGTTTTCTATAGACTTTAATGACATAGATTGCAAAGTATAAACTTATGTTATAAATAGAAAACGTTGATTTTACCTAGTTCACTGGGTGAGTACTTAATTTTACATATGCAGTAATAAGAATCGAAAGGTTTCTTTTCTGCTAAATAGAAAAAATGGAGGTTTACATACGATGACCAAAGACAATAAACAAATTCCCCTCCTTCCATTACGTGGATTACTTGTATTTCCTTCGATGGTATTACACCTCGATGTAGGAAGAGATAAATCAATTGCTGCATTAGAACAAGCCATGATGGAAGATCAAACCATCGTTTTAGCTGCTCAGAAAAAAGTGAGCTTAGATGATCCTGAACCAAACGATATTTATCGTGTGGGAACGGTAGCGATGGTAAAACAAATGCTAAAATTACCAAATGGTACCTTACGTGTTCTTGTGGAAGGATTGTATCGTGCAGAAATTATTCAATATATTGATACAGAAGATACATTTATAGCTGAAATCTCTCAACTAGAAGATGCTCATGGTGATGCTGCAGAGGAAGAGGCACTAATGCGTTCGCTTCTTGCTCAATTTGAACAATACATAAAAGTATCAAGAAAGATTACCAAAGAGACTATTGCTACAGTCTCTGATATTGATGAGCCGGGGAGACTTGCCGATATCATTACATCCCATCTATCTTTAAAGATTACTGATAAACAGGAATTACTTGAGAAGCAAAATGTACAAGAGCGCATGCAACATTTGTTGAAGCTTCTTTCCAATGAAAAGAAAGTATTGGATTTAGAAAAGAAAATTGGCCTGCGCGTTCGTACATCGATGGAAAAAACACAGAAGGAATTTTATTTACGTGAACAGTTAAAAGCAATCCAGAAGGAGCTCGGAGAAAGAGATGGCAAATCAAGTGAAGTTGATCAGCTGAGAGAGCAGATTGAGCAATCTGATATGCCAGAGCAGATTATGGAGGTTGCATTAAAAGAACTAGGACGTTATGAGAAAGTACCTCAGAGCTCTGCAGAAAGCTCTGTCATTCGTAATTACTTAGATTGGCTGCTCGTATTGCCATGGACAAATAAGTCAAAGGACACAATTAAGATTAATTACGCAGAGAAAGTACTAAATGAGGACCATTATGGCTTGGATAAGGTAAAGGAACGAATTCTTGAATACCTTGCAGTCCAAAAGCTTACAAACACGATAAAAGGTCCAATACTTTGCCTTGTTGGCCCACCTGGAGTAGGGAAAACATCGCTAGCTAAATCTATCGCACGAGCAGTAAACCGTAATTTCGTACGTATATCTCTAGGTGGTGTTCGTGATGAGGCGGAAATAAGAGGACATCGCAGAACCTATATAGGTGCAATGCCCGGTCGAATTATCCAAGGGATGAAAAAGGCAGGAACGATTAACCCGGTATTTTTACTAGATGAAATCGATAAAATGTCGAATGATTTTCGAGGAGACCCATCTTCAGCAATGCTTGAAGTGCTGGATCCGGAACAAAATGGTACATTCAGCGATCACTTTATTGAAGAAACGTATGACTTATCGAATGTATTATTTATTGCAACAGCAAATAATGTAAACAGTATTCCTAGTCCATTACTTGACCGAATGGAATTAATTTCTCTTGCAGGCTACACTGAATTAGAAAAACTGCATATTGCAAAAGAACATCTCTTACCGAAGCAGCTAAAGGAAAATGGGCTAAAGAAAAGTGAGCTGCAAGTTCGCGATGCAAGCTTACTGAAGCTTATCCGAACGTATACAAGAGAAGCAGGAGTACGGGGACTAGAACGTCAATTAGCAAAACTTTGCAGAAAAACGGCAAAAATTATTATTTCTGAAGAGAAGAAACGTGTAGTTGTTACTGAGAAGAGCTTAGAAGAGTTACTAGGAAAACCTGTATTTCATTATGGGTTGATGGAAAAGGAAGATCAGGTTGGAACAGCAACAGGCCTAGCGTACACGAGTGTTGGTGGAGATATTCTATCAATCGAAGTGTCACATTATCCTGGAAAGGGTAAACTAACGTTAACAGGAAAATTAGGCGACGTGATGCAGGAATCTGCACAAGCGGCGTTTAGCTATATTCGTTCCCGTGCGGAAGAGCTAAATATTGAACCAGATTTTTATGAAAAGTACGATATTCATATACATGTGCCTGAAGGGGCAACACCGAAAGATGGACCTTCTGCTGGAATAACGATGGCAACGGCACTTGTCTCTGCCTTAACTGGGAGAGCAGTGAGGAAAGAAGTTGGTATGACAGGGGAAATCACGCTTCGTGGCCGTGTTTTACCAATAGGTGGCTTAAAGGAAAAATCACTCGGTGCACATCGAGCTGGATTAACAACATTAATTATTCCTAAGGATAACGAAAAAGATCTAGAAAATATTCCAGAAAGTGTTCGAAACGAAATAACGTATATTCCGGTAAGTCATCTTGATGAAGTGCTAAAATATGCGTTAGTGGGGGAGTAAACATGAAAGTAACACAAGCAGAAATTGTCATTAGTGCAGTAAGCAAAAAACAATATCCAGGTGACGGGCTGCCAGAAATAGCCTTAGCTGGACGTTCAAATGTCGGCAAGTCTTCGTTTATTAATAAATTAATTAATCGAAAGGCATTAGCTAGAACTTCCTCAAAGCCTGGGAAAACACAAACACTTAATTTTTATAAAATCAATGAACGGTTTTATTTTGTCGACGTTCCTGGGTACGGCTATGCAAAGGTTTCGAAGTCCGAACGTGAAAAATGGGGCGGTATGATGGAAGAGTATTTCGGGACGAGAGAAACACTCCAAGTTGTACTATTAATTACCGACATCAGACATGAACCAACGAAGGATGATATTCAGATGTACGAATTTCTGAAGTATCATGAACTTCCGGTTGTGGTAGTAGCTACGAAACTCGATAAAATACCAAAGAGCAAACGAGCGAGCTTTATTAAACGTACAAAGCAAACATTAAACGTCGAAGCAGATGATATCGTTTTACCATTCTCATCAGAAACTGGAGAAGGAAAAGATGAAGCATGGGGAATATTGAGTAAGTATCTATAATAAAGATTTTTCAAATGACAGGAATAGCAGCAGATATAGTGTGAAGTTGATTACAGCTATGGTAAGTATTATTAGCCGAATAAATAGCAATAAAAAAACAGCTAGTTGCAAAGTGGGCATCCTTTTGCAACTAGCTGTTTTTTAGTGTGGACTAAATAATGCTTAAGGTTGTCTCCGAAAGCCCTTAAGTGACAACCAGGTTTTTTGATTTATTTTTTCTTTTTCAATAAATAGAACCCAATAACAATTAGGATAATAGGCCAAAATCGTTCAATAATATGAATGATATCGTAAAGCCATTTAAACTGTATAGATAGCTGGTTCGAGAAAATCAGCAGCACACTAAGCAAAATTAACAGCAATCCAGGAAATAATCCTTTCTTTGATTTTGTGTATTGAATGATAAATGCGATACCAACGATAAGAATATAAACAGCCCAATGGTCGATCCAAAAAGAATAATGTGCCAACCCATGGAGATGAATTCCAATCCCGAGAACAACAGTGCCACTGAAAAGATTTTGGTAATGTTTAGCTGAGTACCCGTGGATAAGTAGTGCAAGCCCGACGACAATTAAAAGCGTTTGCCATGAATAAAAGTCTGTCAATACAGGTATTTTTAATTGCTTAAGAAGGAAAAATAACCCAACCCCAATTAGAATGTATGCGAGTAATGCGTTTTGTTTTTTCAAATAATCATTCCTTTATCAGTAGATTAATGCAGATTCCCTATTTATTGGTTACCAATCGGTGTAACACCAAGTTTAAAGTGACAATTAAAGTTAAGCTTATGAACAGTTTATGAAAAATCTATAAAAACTGCTATCCGTGAATGATTGACATCCAAGTTATGACGCGCTTTTAGGAAATGAGCTTAAAATAAAATTTTACAAATATTTCATTGCGAAGCAAGCTGAGACCTTTGCGCCAGGATGCATTTCTTGCCTAACCATATATTGTGTGATAAAGTACAAACGTGTAATCTATTATACGTTCTATCTTACCATGTTGTTTCAAATTCTGTTCACATTTTAAGTCATATTTTATCGAAAAACATGGTATAATAAAAAGGAATTCTATTTTACTAAAAAATATTAAATAATAATTATTATAAATTTATTCGAAAGATGTTTTACATTATATGGGGGTAGGAAATTGCATATTCTTAAAGTTGGATTTAACTACAAAACAGCTCCTGTAGAAATTAGGGAGAAGCTTACTTTTCAAGAATCTTCTCTTTCGGATGCAATGATTGAATTAAAAAACCAAAAAAGTATTTTGGAGAACGTTATCGTATCTACCTGTAATCGTACGGAAGTCTATGCGGTCGTAGATCAACTTCATACCGGAAGATATTATATTAAAAACTTTTTAGCAGAATGGTTTAATCTTGATAAAGAGGAGTTTTCTGCTTATTTGCGGATTACCGAGGATGATGGTGCAATGGAGCATCTTTTCCGCGTCTCAACAGGACTTGATTCAATGGTTTTAGGAGAAACGCAAATTCTTGGACAAGTAAGACAAGCATTCTTAACATCCCAACAGGCGAAAACTACTGGCACCGTTTTCAATGAACTCTTTAAACAGGCAATTACATTTGGCAAGCGTGCCCATAATGAAACAGCAATTGGCGAGCATGCGGTTTCAATTAGCTATGCAGCGGTTGAATTAGCAAAGAAAATCTTCGGAGACCTAAAGAATAAACAGGTTGCCATTCTTGGTGCAGGGAAAATGGGTGAGCTATCTGCGAAGAATCTGCAAGGGTCTGGTGCAACGAACATAACCGTCGTTAATCGAACATTACAAAATGCTGAAGAGCTGGCAGAGAAATTCAATGCAAGTGCAGCCTCCTTTGAACAACTGCTTGACGTATTAGTTGATGCAGATATATTGATCAGTTCAACAGGGTCTGATTCACTCGTTCTGAAAAAAGAAATGCTTCAAGCGATACAGAAGGAAAGAAAAGGAAGACCACTATTTCTCGTAGATATAGCCGTTCCAAGAGATATCGATCCCGCAATCAGCGAAATGGATGATGTGTTCTTATACGATATTGATGACCTGCAGCATATTGTTGACAGTAATTTGGAAGCGAGAAAGACTGCTGCGACACAAATTGAACTAATGGTTGAAGAGGAAATCCTCACATTTAAAGAATGGTTAAAAACATTAGGAGTTGTTCCTGTGATTGCTGCACTACGCGAGAAAGCACAATCTATTCAGGAAGAAACGATGCTGAGTATTGAACGGAAAATGCCTGATCTCACTGCAAGAGAGAAAAAAGTTCTTAACAAACATACGAAAAGTATCATCAATCAACTGCTAAAAGAACCAATTACCCAAGCAAAGGAATTAGCAGGAAAAGAGAATGCAGAAGCATCCTTACAATTGTTTGTTAATATATTTGGGATTGAAGAGGAAGTAAAATCAAATTTTGAAAAACAAACGAATAATAACCGATCTCTATTATCTTTAAATACAGAAAAAAAGATTGCCATTCCCCAAGTTGAAAATATCCAAACCACTTAAGGAAGGATTATCATATGGTGGACACTAGAGAGTTTTATGAAATTATTCTTATTATCTATGCATTAAGTGTCATTGGTTATTTTATAGATTTTATTCATGACAACCAGAGAGCAAATAAACTTGCTTTCTGGTTGATTGGTATCGTTTGGGCTATACAAAGCCTTTTTTTAATTTTTGAATTGTTCATTGCCCATAGCTTTCCAGTCACAACTTTTTTTGATAGCTTGTTCTTCTACTCATGGGTACTAATTACGTTCTCATTAATTATTAATCGATTATTTCCGGTAAATTTTATTGTGTTTTTTATTCATGTTTTTAGCTTTTCTATTTTACTGCTTAGTTTTTCAGCGAATGGACCTGTCAATTCTGCCTTTACTGAAAGACCATTTGCAGATGAGCTACTAGCGGCACATATTACATTAGCAATCATTTCGTATGGCTTTTTTACGATAGGTTTTTTATTTTCTTTAATGTATTTAATTCAATATCGTTTCTTAAAAGCGAAGAAGGGTTTAAAATGGATGTGGCGCTTTGGTGATTTACATCAATTGGATAAATATGCCTTTATTACCGTAACAATAGGTGTACCATTATTGCTGCTTGCAATAATTTTAGGAATTGTATGGGCCTATATATCAGGGTCAGCCTTTTACTGGATTGACATGAAGACAATCGGATCTATACTAGTATTAGTTGTTTATATTTTTTACCTTATATTACGGTTAGTGAAGGGTTATCAAGGTAAATTTCTATCCCTTTATAATACATCTGCTTTCTTCGTGTTAATAATTAACTTCTTTTTATTTAGCACATTATCTAATTTTCATTTCTAGGAGGAAATACAATGCGAAAAATAATCGTCGGTTCTAGACAAAGTAATTTAGCTTTAACACAAACCAATTGGGTAATCGACCAATTGAAGCAAGCAGGCGTGGAAAATGAATTTGAAGTGAAAAAAATTGTAACAAAAGGGGATCGGATTTTAGATGTCACCCTATCTAAAGTTGGTGGAAAAGGCTTGTTTGTTAAGGAAATAGAACAAGCAATGTACGATAAAACCATCGATTTCGCAGTACATAGCATGAAGGATATGCCGTCTGAGCTTCCAGAAGGCTTGGTAATTAGCTCCATCCCAGTTCGGGAAGATCACCGGGATGCTTATATCGCTAAAGATAATCGATTATTTAAGGACCTCCCAGCAGGTGCAATAATCGGAACAAGTAGTTTAAGACGTGCGGCACAATTACTTGCAGAACGTCCGGATATAAATATTAAATGGATCCGCGGTAATATCGAGACAAGAATTCGCAAGCTGAACGAAGAAGACTATGATGCAATTATTCTTGCAGTATCAGGACTAAAACGAGTAGGTTTAAGTGAAGAACTAATTACCGAATACTTAGATCCAGTATTAGTTGTACCAGCGGTTGGACAAGGTGCATTGGCAATCGAATGTCGAGAAGATGACACAGAAATGCGGAGTATTTTGGCGAAAATAAATGATGATTGGACTACGAAGACCGTTACAGCTGAAAGAACTTTCCTTCGATTACTTGAAGGCGGCTGTCAAGTGCCGATTGGTGGCTATGCGTATCTGGAAGAAGATGAAATAGTCCTAACAGCATTAGTTGGTACACCAGATGGAAAGAAGATTCTGAAGGAAGTTGTTCGAGGAACTGATGCAGAAACAATTGGAAAAGAAGCTGCAACGAAATTAATTGACCAGGGTGCAAAACAGATTGTTGAAGAAGTGAAAGCTGAGCTTGATCAGTAATGACAGTTTCTCTTCAGAATAAGAAAATCGTTATTACTAGAGAAGCAGGACAAGCAAAATTATTTACTGAAAAGATTCTCCAACATGGTGGAGTTCCAATCGAAATGCCACTCTTGAAGATTTCTGTTAAGGATCACCCAGAAAACGAAGAAATCCTGCGTAATCTAGCAGATATTGAATGGATTTTCTTTACGAGTGCCAATGGTGTGGCAGCATTCTTTACATTAGCAGCACGCCATGATGTTAATTTAGAGGACTTTCATTCGAAAAAATTTGCGGTTGTTGGTCACAAAACGGAAGATGTGTTAAAAACATACGGTTTTACCGCTGATTTTATTCCAACCGTCTATAATGCAAAGACGATGGCAACTGAGTTTCTGGCAGCTGTCGGGGCGATTCATTCTATTCTTTTAGTTCGTGGGAATCGCTCGCTGGCTATTTTGCCAACGGAGTTTTCTGATCATGGGGTAATATTTGCAGCGATGGAAGTATATGAAACTGTGTTTTACGCAGAAAATAAAGAAGCATTAAATCAACTTTTATTAAAAAATGATTATGATTTTCTAACGTTCACCAGTCCATCATGTGTCGAAGCATTTTATGAGATGGCAACGGAAAAAATGAATCAAAAATGTGTCTGTATTGGTACGACAACAGAAAGAAGCGCAATTGAACTTGGATTTACCGATATTTTGACAGCTGAAGAATTTACAATTGATGGCATGATAGCAGCAATGAGTGATTATCTTGCCAGAAATGAAAAGGAGAAATAAATATGGCAAATGAAATAACATTTAAACGACATAGACGATTAAGATCCTCCAGTGCAATGCGATCCTTAGTACGAGAAAACCATCTGCGAATTGATGACTTTATTTATCCAATGTTTGTAATAGAAGGGGAAAATATAAAAAATGAAATCCCATCTATGCCTGGAGTTTTTCAATTATCACTAGATCTATTGCTTGATGAGGTGCGAGAGGCATATGATCTTGGTATTAAAGCAATTATGTTCTTCGGTGTTATTACAGCTAAGGATGAAATCGGCACTGGTGCATTTATTGATGATGGAATTATCCAATCGGCAACTAGATTAGTGAAGGAAGCATTCCCTGATATGTTAATTGTCGCTGATACTTGTCTTTGTGAATACACATCACATGGTCATTGTGGTGTGATTCATGATCATGATGTCGCGAATGATGAATCATTAGAGTTATTAGCAAAAACAGCTGTTTCTCAAGTAAAAGCCGGTGCAGATATTATTGCACCATCCAATATGATGGATGGATTTGTTGCATATATTCGCGCGGCCCTTGATGAAGCAGGATTTACCAACATTCCAATCATGTCTTATGCGGTAAAATATTCTTCTGCATTTTATGGTCCATTCCGTGATGCAGCAGATAGTGCACCCCAATTTGGTGATCGCAAAACGTATCAAATGGATCCTGCCAATCGGTTAGAAGCACTTCGAGAAGCTGAATCTGATATAGAAGAGGGTGCAGATTTTATCATGGTTAAACCTGCTCTATCTTATCTTGATATTGTTCGCGATGTACGAAATAATTGTAATGTTCCTGTTGTTGCTTATAATGTAAGTGGAGAATATTCCATGGTAAAAGCTGCAGCACAAAATGGCTGGATTGATGAACAATCAATTGTAATGGAAATGCTGACATCTATGAAGCGTGCAGGTGCAGACATTATTTTGACGTATTTTGCGAAAGATGTTGCAAAATGGCTGAAGGAAGAACAATAGGATAAGAGGTGTGTAAGGATGAAACAATTTAATCATTCAGTAGATGCTTATAAAGAAGCGGTTGATCTGATGCCTGGCGGGGTTAACTCACCAGTTCGGGCATTTAAATCAGTCGGTATGTCGCCGATTTTCATGGAATCTGGAAAGGGTTCAAAAATTAAAGATATTGATGGCAATGAATATATTGATTATGTGCTTAGCTGGGGACCACTTATTTTAGGTCATGCAGATGATCGTGTCGTTACGAAATTGAAAGAAACTGTTGAAAAAGGGACAAGCTTTGGTGCAGGAACGTTACAGGAAAATAAACTTGCGAAATTAGTAATTGATCGTGTCCCATCAATTGAAATGGTAAGAATGGTGAACTCAGGAACGGAAGCGACAATGAGTGCAATTCGCTTAGCAAGAGGATATACGGGAAGAGATATTATTCTAAAATTCGAAGGAAGCTATCATGGTCATGGTGACTCCTTATTAATTAAAGCGGGTTCTGGAGTTGCTACGCTTGGTTTACCGGACAGCCCAGGTGTTCCTAAAGCAATAGCACAAAACACTATTACAGTCCCATATAATGATCCGGAAAGTCTTCGGGTGGCATTTGAAAAATATGGCAAGGAGATTGCTGCCGTTATTGCTGAACCTGTTTGTGGAAATATGGGTGTCATTCCCCCGCAAGATAACTTTTTACAGGAAGTAAGGGAAATAACAGAAGAATATGGTACATTGCTTATCTTTGACGAAGTGATGACAGGCTTCCGAGTTGGTTTTTATTCTGCGCAAGGTTACTATGGTGTCACACCAGATTTAACTTGTCTAGGAAAAGTAATTGGTGGAGGTCTTCCAGTAGGCGCATTCGGTGGAAAACGTGAAATTATGGAAAACATTGCACCAGCAGGAACAACATATCAGGCGGGAACATTATCTGGAAATCCTTTAGCAATGACTGCTGGATATGAAACATTATCAGCCCTTGATGAAGAGTCCTATGGTGTGATTAATCAAAAAGTAGATAAATTAGTTGACGGTTATAAACAGGCAGCAGCAGATTATGATATCCCCTTGCATGTAAATCGTGCAGGCTCAATGGTTGGTGTATTCTTTACAGATGAAGAAGTCATTAATTTTGAAACAGCAAAATCTGCAAACCTTGACTATTTCTCACAATATTATCGTGCAATGATTGAAGAAGGAATATTCTTACCACCTTCACAGTTTGAAGGGCTATTCCTATCGACTGCACATACTGATGAAGATATCGACAGAACAATCGAAGCAGTACGAACTGCATTTAGCAAAATTAAAAAGTGATCAAAGTGGAGAGCTATTCCTCATATTAGGAATAGCTCTTTTGATGTTAGATAATATTAAAGTCGTTGCAATTTAACGCGAATTTCGAGTATGTTGCTACAATCAACGTTGATGATAGTTAGTGGATTTATCATTCTTTTGTTTCTAGGTTCTACTCTATCTACAGCGGAAGAAATACACGAAGACTCCACGAAAATTAAGAGCAATTTTCTTCGTGCGATGTAATGCTGCCGAAGCCTTCCTTGTCCTGCGGGAAGAAGAGCCTAGGTGAGACTCTGAAGTGCGTCAGCACAAAGAGGCTCACCAGCTCCCCTAAGGTGCGGCTCCGTGTATTTCTGGAGCGGCTGACCTGTGAACCTTTAAAACATTAAAGTAGTTTGCAGTTTATATAAAGTACGATAATCTCCCGTAATGAGCCTAACTAATTAGTGAACCTTACTTGTCACTTAAAGACTTGACAAAACCTTAGTTTTCTAAGCATATCTCAAAAATATCCTTCATATAGATAATTAAGACATATCGAGCATATTAGCAAGCTGTATGCCTGAAAGGAGGAAATCAGTTGACTACCGATTCATCAGTCTTTACTTTTGAATTAAATGAGTCCTTGTTTTTTGAAAAAGGGCAGGAAGTTGCAGAGCTTAGAGGAATTGCATTAGATCCTGAAATCTCGATTCAAGCCTATAGTGAATATATTTCGATAAAAGGGGTAATTGAGCTCCGCGGGGAATATATTAAAGTGGTTTCAGGAGATGAAGAGCAAGTGGATTCATTACTTAACTTTGATGATTTGCATGTGAAGCGTTATATTGAAAAAGTGATAAATGTTGATGACGATATAGCTGAATTTACGCATCGTTTCCCAATTGAGATATCTGTACCAACGTATCGTGTTGCAGATTTGAATGATGTGACAGTTAGTATCGAAGCGTTTGATTATGAAATACCAGAGGAAAGTCAGTTAAAGCTTTATTCAACGATTGCAATCCATGGTATCAATCGTGAGGCCGACCATCCTCAGTTAATAGAAGAAGAGGTGGAGTCAGAGGAAGCTGATACGGAACAATCAGAGAGGGATACCGAAGAAACGTTCCAATTTGAAATAAAGGAAAAACAAGAATTAGAGACAATAGAAGAAGAGGTGGAGCCAGGGGAAGTTGATGCTGCACAATTAGAGAGAGAGCCGGAAGATATTTTCGAATTTGAAATAAAGGAAAAACAAGAATTAGAGACAATAGAAGAAGAGGTGAAGCCGGAGGAAGTTGATGCTGCACAATTAGAGAGAGAGCCGGAAGATATTTTCGAATTTGAAATAAAGGAAAAACAAGAACTAGAAACATTAGGAGATGATTCCAGTCAGGAACAGTCCCCAATCTTAACTGATTCACAAGATACAGAAGAGGACGAGGCAGGGAGAGTGAAAACGAAGTCACAATCCTTCGCTGACTTCTTCGGTAAGAAGGATAAAGTACAGGAAGAAATCGCGGAAGAAATAGATGATGATATTGATGATGATGTTGATGATGATGATTGGTATGAAGATGAAGTAGTTGAAGTAAAGGATGAAGATAGGGAAGTAGAGGATGTTAGTTATTTATCGGATGTTTTTCGCAATTCCGAGGAGGATAAATTTATTAAAATGCGACTTTGTATCGTGCAAAAAGAAGATACTATTGATACGATTGCGGAACGCTTTCATGTTAGTGCAATCCAGCTAATTAAGCAAAATCAATTAGACGATGATTTTGATGTGTCAGAAGGTCAATTATTATATATCCCAGCAGAGAAGAAATAACAAAAACTGACGCATCCTTATCCAATGCTGCTATCGCTAGTCAACTGTTACAGCCGATCTGCAAAGAACAACTACCCCTTGAAATTTAATCAAGGGGTAGCATCTATTTAACATTGGTGGTGAAAAAATGGAAACGGTAAAAAGGGTGCTACACGCATATGGTGTTTATCCTGAAGAGATTCAAGAGATTACATCTCAATTATATCGTGTATATGATGGTAAAAATACGTATGCATTAAAGAAAAGTTCCTTAACCGTCCAAACGATTTCACAATGGGAATATGTTTATAAGCAAGCAAATATTCAACATTTGACAGGGGTTGTTCCTGTCTATTTAACGGTTGATGGAAATTTATTTAAGGAGTTAAATGAAATCTATTATTATTTATCGCCTTGGATTGAAGAGTCGAATTCAGCGATGACTAAGCCATGGCTGGATAATGTATTTATCAATCTTGCAACCATTCATGAAAAAACGAAAAAAACGCAGTCCATTTCTAAGGGAAATCTTAAAAAGCATTTTACGAACTACCAAACATATTGTGAGCAGGCGAAGAAGGATCTGCTCAAAATGATAATTGAATTCGAGAAAAGCAGATATATGTCACCGTTTGAATTGCAGGCTTGCACACAGTATCGTGATTTAGAGTATGCTTTAAACGAGTCGAGTAAGCGGATTGGTCAATTTATAGATTCAGATGATGAAGAAATAAACTGGAATACTTCATTATGCCATCGCAATCTAAATCAAGCACATCTGCTGAGCTCCTTTATTATTAATTGG
Organism: Oceanobacillus zhaokaii; assembly: GCF_003352005.1. Lineage (GTDB taxonomy): Bacteria > Bacillota > Bacilli > Bacillales > Amphibacillaceae > Oceanobacillus > Oceanobacillus zhaokaii. The sequence continues at coordinate 2,347,947 of NZ_CP024848.1, read as the reverse complement.
GAAAGGGCGACATATGACAATCCGGTGAATGATTTGGTGAGTTTTTTCCATTCAGCAGTTGGTAACTATGACGGACCAAGTGATAAGCTTATCGAATTATTTCCAACTTACAATGAAATTAATCGTCTGAGTATGCCAGAACATCATTTTCTCATTATTTATTTACTAGATCCAACCAATTACATAAAACTTATTCATAGCCATCATCATAAAGCGACAAAACATTCGATGATTCATCAAGTTCAATCATTGCAAAAGGAATACAGAAAACTTATATTTGGTCTGGGATGGTCAGCATATATTGAAAAAGAATTTGAAACGATTCGTTTTGAGGATCTCGGTAGTTAAGAAAGTATAACGACTTTCTTAACGAATAAGTGCAACTAAGGCTGTCACCTAAAGGCTGGGCTAAGCCTTAGTTTTCTAATAAATTAAATCCACTCTAAATAAAATGTAACGAGTAAGCAGACTAATAATCCCAGTAAGATTAAATCAAAGGTTGTAACGAAAAATATTGTACGCAATAATTGAAAAATCAAGATTGGCAATGTAATTCTTTCTAATACGAAAATACATCGCCTTGCCCAAGGTGGAAGTTTGTATCGATAATAGCGCCCCATTTTTATCCTCCTTTTCGAATTAATAAGAATACAAGAAATCATACTCCTTAGTTCTCGTGACAAGATTGGTCACGATTTGTCCATGCATATCTTAAGCTGCGAGAGGGGACATCTTCACCCCCCAAGTAGCTCAAGTGGTTACATACTTCATTCTGTTACAATATAATATGTATACATAGCCTTGTTTTGTGCAATAGCTATAATAATAGTTGACGATTGCTGTTTGAAGCTATAAAATGAAAAGTAAATTACCATCAAGTTTAATATGTAAATGCGAAGATAGGGAAGAGTACGAGAATAAATGCCTAAAGAGAGGGAAATGTTAGCTGAGAATTTCCTAGGACAATTTATATTGGAAGGTCGCCCTTGATGCAGCATCTTTGAAATAACAAGTAGGAGATGCCGGGATTCTGCCGTTATCTAATTAGAGTGTATGAACCGTTATTTGGTTTGTAAACAAAGGTGGTACCACGGAAGCTAACCCTTTTCGTCCTTTATTTTAAGGATGAAAAGGGTTTTTTGGTTGATTAAAATAGGAGGTCTAAAATTATATGAGTGAGCAAGAAAAAAAATCACTTCCATCGAAATATAATCCACAGGAAGTTGAAAAAGGTCGTTATCAATTTTGGTTAGAGGGTAAATATTTTGAAGCTACTGGTGATCCAGAGAAAGAACCGTATTCAATCGTTATTCCACCGCCAAATGTAACAGGAAAACTCCACTTGGGGCATGCGTGGGATACAACAATGCAGGATACGATTTCCCGGATGAAACGGATGCAGGGGTATGATGTCCTGTGGTTACCTGGAATGGACCACGCGGGTATTGCAACCCAGGCAAAAGTAGAAGCAAAATTAAAAGAACAAGGCACAAATCGCTATGAATTAGGCCGTGAGAAATTCCTTGATACTGCATGGGAATGGAAGGAAGAATATGCAGATTTCATTCGCTCCCAATGGGAAAAGATGGGGCTTGGACTCGATTACTCCCGTGAACGTTTCACACTGGACGAAGGATTGTCAGAAGCGGTTAAAGAAGTATTTGTGAAGCTGTATGAAAAAGAGCTAATCTACCGCGGAGAGTATATTATTAACTGGGATCCGCAAACGCAAACTGCACTTTCTGATATTGAAGTAATCTATGAAGAGGTTCATGGTAAGTTTTATCATATGAACTATCCGATTAAGGATAGTGATGAAACAATTGAAATCGCAACAACACGTCCAGAAACAATGCTTGGTGACACAGCAGTTGCTGTCCATCCGAAAGACGAGCGCTACCAGCATTTAATCGGGAAAACAGTAATTTTACCGATTGTTGGTCGGGAGATCCAAATCGTTGCCGATGAATATGTTGATATGGAACTAGGTTCAGGAGCGGTTAAAATTACGCCAGCACATGATCCAAATGACTTTGAAGTAGGAAATCGTCATAATTTAGAACGAATACTTGTTATGAATGAAGATGGGTCAATGAATGAAAATGCAGGGAAATATCAAGGGCTTGACCGTTTTGAGTGCCGTAAACAAATCGTTGAAGATCTTCAAGAGATGGGTGTTCTCTTTAATATTGAGGAACGAATCCATCAAGTTGGTCATTCTGAACGAAGCGGCGCAGTTGTAGAACCATATTTATCAACCCAATGGTTCGTAAAAATGCAGCCACTCGCAGATGAAGTAATTGAATTGCAAAAAAGTGAAAACAAAGTAAACTTTGTCCCAGAGCGTTTTGAAAATACGTATTTAGGCTGGATGGAAAATATCCGTGATTGGTGTATTTCTCGTCAGTTATGGTGGGGACACCGTATCCCAGCTTGGTATCATAAAGAAACTGGCGAAGTATATGTTGGCAAGGAAGCACCACAGGATATCGAAAACTGGAAGCAGGATGAAGATGTACTTGATACATGGTTCTCCTCTGCATTATGGCCGTTTTCAACGATGGGATGGCCTGACACGGAAGCAGAAGATTTTAAACGATATTTCCCAACGGATGTACTTGTCACTGGATACGATATTATTTTCTTCTGGGTTGCTCGAATGATTTTCCAATCAAAAGAATTTACTGGAGAACGACCATTCAAGGATGTTCTTATTCACGGACTTATCCGAGATGAACAAGGACGAAAAATGAGTAAATCACTTGGAAATGGTGTCGATCCAATGGATGTAATCGATAAGTATGGTGCAGATTCACTTCGCTATTTCTTACTAACTGGATCAACTCCTGGGCAGGATTTACGTTTCTACTGGGAAAAAGTAGAGTCAACTTGGAATTTTGCCAATAAAGTATGGAATGCTTCCCGTTTCTCTTTGATGAACATGGAAGGCTTTGCGTACGAGGACATTGATCTTACTGGTGAGTTGTCACTAGCAGACAAATGGATCTTAACCAGACTAAACGAAACGATTGAACATGTAACGAAAAATACCGATAAATATGAATTTGGTGAAGCTGGTCGTCATCTATACAACTTTATTTGGGATGAGTTATGCGATTGGTATATCGAAATGGCGAAGCTTCCGTTATATGGCGATGATGAAGCGAAGAAGAAGACAACACGCTCCGTACTAGCCCACGTACTCGATCAAACGATGCGTATGTTACATCCATACATGCCATTTATTACGGAAGAAATCTGGCAGCAATTACCACACAAAGGGGATTCGATAACTGTAGCGAAATGGCCGGAAGTACGCAGCGAATTCCATGATGATACAGCTGCAAAGGAAATGAAACGTTTAGTTGCGATTATCAAGTCTGTACGTAACATTCGTGCAGAGGTAGATACACCGATGTCGAAACAAATAAGCTTACTAATCCAGGCAAAGGATGATGCAGTAGTGGAGGAGCTGGAGCAAGAGCGAGAATATTTGGAACGCTTCTGTAATCCTAGTGAATTAACGATTGCTACTAAAATGGCTGTACCAGAAAAAGCGATGTCAGCAGTTGTAACAGGTGCAGAACTATTCCTGCCACTGGAAGGATTAATTGATTTTGACAAAGAAATGGAACGATTGGAAAAAGAATTAGAGAAATGGACAAAAGAAGTGGAACGTGTTCAGAAGAAGCTTGGCAACCAAGGCTTTGTTAGCAAGGCACCACAAGCTGTTGTCGATGAAGAAAAACGAAAAGAACAAGATTATCTTGATAAACAAGCAAAAGTTAAAGCAAGATTAGAGGAATTAAAAGGTTAATAAAATGGCGGAAATTCATCCTGAATTTCCGCCATTTTCATAAAGTTAACTCGAAAGAACAAACTTTATGTCACATTATTTCTTAAACCATTAGACATCGTTCGTCTTACTTCTAATAGTTTATGTGCTAGAGTTGAACTAAACACTCTAGCAAAGCGGGGGAAAAGTGTGGCCAAGAAAAAACAAGTAATCATCAAACAAAATGGAAAAGTGATGGATCGGCAAAAGCACCAATCAACAAAAAAAACAGCGAATGATAATCTTTATCAAAGTGAGCAAGCAGCAACAGTTCAAGAAGCGGATAATAACGATCAAGAAATCCCAGCAATTGCTAGACCAAAGCAAACAAATATCAAACAATCAAAGAAACAAGATGGACGATTTCGTTCGCTAAGAGTTCTGCTAATAGCAATTGGCTCTGCAATTGTAATTGGTTCAGTTTTAAGCTATGTGATGTTTCAAATATTCGTTAATGTAGATGGCAATCAAGGGGCACAACCTGGTCTAGCGACAACACAAATTAATCAGTCGGATAATCAGAATTTGCCTACATCAGCACACTCTCTTACACCTATAGATGCATTTGTTTTACAAGCTGGCGTATTTGCAAATAAAGCTAATGCCAATGAATGGGTAAAAAGTTTTGCGGACGCAGGGCTTGACGCAATCATTTGGGAAAAGGATGCACAATACTATTTATTTTTGGGAATTGCAGCTACAAAGGAACAAGCAAATCTAATTGCAACTGAGCTAACTTCTGAATTCGACATTTTCATTAAGGAATGGTCAACAGCTGAAGGGGAGATCGAACTTACTGATGCAGAATATCAGTTTGTCCAACAATTTGCAGAGGATTTTCAGACAGCATTACCAGTTTTAAGTGAACCGGCAGCAACTCTCCCTGAAAACTTATTTGCTGAACCTAGTAAACAGACAATCACTAATTCTGAGAAGCTAGGCCCAATAACTACTGAAATCTCAAAAATAGCTGATCTAACAGGAACAGAAGCGAACTTGAGCTTATTACGACTTATGAGTCAGTACGATCAGTTATTCAAGTAGGATGCATTTCAACGGACAGCGGGAATAGCAATTGTTTTAGAAATTGGCTATCTTACAAATGAGCAGTCCGAGTTGTCCGCGACTGTCCAGAGCGGAAATCAACTTTGCGCCTACCTCGGTCTTATTAAATTTAATCAACTTTCAATTTTGAGTAACAGATTAATGTCAATAATTAATTTTTCCCTTAGAACATATTTGTGTTTTTAACCTCATTTACTATTGTAAAATGAGGTTTTTGTAATTTGTTTTCCTTCTCTTCTCTAAGTATGATGATTGTATCTTATGAGAGGAGGAGAAAATGATGTCTCTATCAATGATCACTATTAAGGATGTCCCCACAGAAGAGCGCCCGCGTGAAAGATTATTAAGTTTGGGATCGGGACAGCTATCGAACCAAGAGATTCTTGCAATACTATTAGGAAGTGGAACGAGAGAGGAATCCGTAATGGCACTTTCAAATCGTATATTAATGCATTTCGAAGGTCTAAAGCTGTTGAAAGACGCAACGATTGAAGAGTTAATTGCTATTAAAGGGATAGGGGAAGCTAAGGGAGTGCTGATTCTAGCTGCAATTGAGCTAGGGAAGAGAATGAATCAGTATAAACCAAATGAAAAGTATATTATCCGTTCCCCAGATGATGGAGCGAGTTATGTTATGGAGGAAATGCGCCATTTGAACCAGGAGCATTTCGTTGTCCTCTTTCTCAACACGAAAAACCAAATCATTCATAGACAGACGATATTTATCGGTAGTCTCAACGCTTCAATCGTGCATCCTAGAGAGGTCTACCGTGAAGCAGTAAAACGATCAGCAGCATCGATAATTGTTGCCCATAACCATCGTGCGACACGTTCGCAACAGAAAAGGTTGCGCATGCTTTCCTGATTTAAACGGAGAGTGTGAACACTTAACTTGATAGGCAGAATGATAGAGTAAAAGCTTGGCAGTTAAGAAAGTATAAAAAAATTTCTTACTGTATAAGCGTAACTAGAGAGGTCACAAAGTCTTGGTGACAGCCAGTTTTCTAAAAATGTCTACTCTGATCCTCCGACATGCTGGATTTGAATGTGTATAAAAATCCGGTGTGAAGCTCGGTGAAGTCGGCTGAACGTTGTCGTAGTGCCTAGTGGTAACCGAAAGCTAATCAGAGATGGTTGGTGCAACTGATAGGCCGGGAGTCGTAAAAAACTTAATATGGTGAGAATGTGGAAAAACACTGACGAACTAGCGAAGGGAATGTCTGAGAATGGGACCATTTAGAAATGAGTGGACTTGAGAGCTGATCAAGTGTGTTCCGTGGGCGAGTAAAAAGGTGGTTTTGAAAGCTGCATGCACCATTAAAGATGGTGGAGAGGGCACCAGGCAAGAGCTAGCACCTAAGTTAAGAACTGATAGAGTTAAGTGAACGTGGAAAGCTGCCAACATGGAGAGTACACACTCGTATGAAGTGTTAGAAAGGAAAAAGTTTAACGATAACTTTCTTTTATGGTAGTGAGAGTAGAGGCAGGAGCTAGGACGTTTCTGTAATGGAAATCGAGTTATAGCCTCGAGTCGTTTTGTCCAATTTAGTTTCAGTTCAATCATTTAGAAGCATCATTAACACTCCAGAACAGGAATAAATTAAAATTTTAATAAGATATATAGTAATTTCCCCATTGAAATCCAAACAAAAAATGATTGAGCATTATGAAATAAATGACAAACGATGGAGTGCCGTGTGCGATGAAAGTTGCATGCACGGTACGGAGCAGGGGAAAAGGTGGCGATTATCTCAAATCCTTACCTATTGCTATCAAGTGGAGATCCCAGTCCATCACAAGAAGATATCCATGTGACAAGAAGATTAGTTGAATCAGGAAAAATAATTGGCATTGATCTGTTAGACCATTTGATTATTGGTGACCGGAAGTTTGTATCATTAAAAGAAAAAGGTTACTTGTAACACTAATACTATCAATTTCGTCTATAATTTCGTATAATTATATATGTATTTGTAATGGAGCGCCATTTTCGAGATTGCTTTTAGGAAAGTGGCGCTTATTCCGCTTGATATTATTAGCCTGAAGTTTTACAAAAATAACGGAAAATGTCATAATTAATGTTTGTTTGCAGCAGTTAAAATCAATCTATAGTGAAGCTACATATAATAATTGAATTGTGATTTGGAGAGGGAGATTGTTTTGGCTAGATTTAGTTTGTCACAAGACATCGGTATCGACCTGGGGACGGCGAATACCCTTGTATACCTTAATGGAAAAGGAATTGTTGTGAGAGAACCTTCTGTCGTGGCAAAAAATGCACAAACAGGAGAAATAGAAGCTGTTGGAAGTGCAGCAAGGAATATGATTGGAAGAACGCCAGGGAATATTCAAGTAATTAGACCGATGAAAGACGGCGTCATTGCTGATTACGATACAACTGCATCGATGATGAAATATTATATAAAAAAAGCAATGAAGAAACGCTCTTCCTTCGCTAGGAAACCAAGTGTCATTATTTGTGTTCCTTCTGGTATTACGATGGTAGAAGAGCGCGCTGTTATTGATGCAGCAAAACAAGCAGGTGCAAAGGAAGCATTTCCGATTGCCGAGCCATTTGCTGCTGCAATTGGTGCAGGTTTACCAGTCTGGGAGCCAACTGGAAGTATGATTGTTGATATTGGTGGTGGTACGACTGAGGTTGCTGTTATTTCGCTGGGCGGAATTGTCACAAGCCAGTCAATCCGAATTGCTGGTGATGATATGGATGAAGCAATTATTCAATATGTTCGCAAAAATTATAGCCTCATGATTGGAGAGAGATCTGCAGAATCACTTAAAATGGATATTGGCAGTGCTGGTGAGGTTACAGAAGATGTTGAAATGGAAGTGCGTGGACGTGACTTATTAACTGGTCTGCCGAAAACTGTTACCGTAACTGCATCTGAAATTGCTTCCTCCATCAATGATGCTGTAGTAGCAATTGTTGAAGGTGTGAAAAGCACATTAGAAAAAACACCGCCAGAACTTGCGGCAGATATTATGGATCGTGGGATTGTATTATCTGGTGGTGGTGCATTATTAAAAAATCTAGATAAAGTTATTAGTGACGAGACGAAGATACCAGTATTTGTTACAGAGGATCCGTTAGACAGCGTTGCGACTGGGACAGGTAAATCATTGGAGTATATGCAGCAGTTCCGCTCCAATCCAAATGTTTCTTCTCGTCCTTCCATAAATTAAGAGGGTGTTATTATGCCGTTTTTACGAAATAAAAAATTATTTGTATTCTTAATTGGATTCATTATTCTCGTTATTCTAATCGGCTACTCCTTGAATAATCGAGAGAATCCAAATACAGCACAGAAATTTTTAAACGATATTGTTGGATGGGGGCAGAATGTCATTCATACCCCAGTCAATTTTGTAACAGACATTGTTGCAAATATTCAAGATTTCAAAAATACCTATGAAGAAAATCAAATATTAAGAGAGCAAATAGCACAGCATAAAGGGCTAGTGTACCAAGTTCAAGAGCTGGAAAAGGAAAATGAACAGCTGCGGAACAACCTAGATATTACCGAAACGATTCGCGACTACAATCCAATTCAAGCAACCGTTATTGCGCGTTCCCCAGAGCAATGGCTCAATGAAGTTACGATAAACCGGGGAGAACAGCATGGGATTAAACCAAATATGGTAGTAATCACTGCTGAAGGAATGGTAGGGAAAATAAAAACGGCCAATAAATTTACTTCAAAAGTGCAATTACTGTCAGGATTTGATGAATACAACAGAATATCTGCTATGATCTCACGTGAAGAAGATAGTAATATTCACGGTATGATTGAAGGATTTGATAAAGAAACAAACTCACTTTTATTCAGGATTATCGAGGAATCTGATACAGATATTAAAGAAGGAGAGTTGATCGTTTCTTCTGGTATGGGTGGTGTTTTCCCTGCTGGGCTTGAAATTGGCACCGTTAAGGAAGTCGTCTCCGATCAATACGGCTTAACTCGTACAGCTTTAGTGGAACCGGCTGCGGAAATGTATGAGGTTAATCAAGTAATTGTGCTTGACAGAAGTATTGAGGGAGTAGAAGAAAGTGAAACAGAGGGGGATGAGTAATGAAACGATTATATATCCCACTCCTTCTATTTCTCTTTTTGATTCTTGAAGGAGTCGCAATCGACTTTTTACCATCAAGTATTGTGATGGGGAACCAATTATTTATTCCACATTGGGTAGCTGGTTTCTTAGTGTTTGTAGCAGTATTGTATGATAATGATAATACATATTTTGCATTAATATATGCACTCATTTTTGGTTTGCTTTTAGATGCTGTATATACAGGGATTTTGGGAGTGTATATGTTCTCCTATGCTATATCAATCTATATTGTTGAAAATTTCAAAAAAATGCTACACCGAAATTTCTTTGTCGTGGTATTATTAGGTGTAGTAGGTATTAGCATTGCAGATCTTTTGATTTATCTTACTTATTTAGTCATTGGAATGACTGATATGTTTTGGCAAGATTATTTATTAAATCGATTGCTGCCAACAGTATTGCTTAATCTCTTATTTATGATTATAGTTTATCCTCTGTTTTCTAAGAGATTACAGCGATGGGGAAATGAACAATTAGATTGAATAAATTCATATTGAATGTTGCGCTTGCGCTTTATAATTGACTTTAACTAATGCTATAAATGCGTTAAGGATGTAATGAGGTGACTTTATTTTGCTTGATAAGAAACAATTGGTTACGATTAAGGGAACCCGTGAAGGACTAATACTTTTTATTGATGAAACTTGTTCATTTAATGAGGCAATGACGGAACTTCATGACAAAATTAATTCTAGCAAGCCTAAGCCTGACGAACCGATTGTTTCGGTAACTGTCAAACTAGGAAATCGTTATTTGAAAACAGAACAGGAAGAACGATTAAGAGAAATTATCAGTACTAAAAATCGTTTTGAAATATACACTATCGAATCAGATGTTGTTCTCAAAGAAGATGCATTACGCTGGAAAGAAAATAGTGAGGTAAAAATCGTAAATCGGATTATTCGATCTGGACAAGTATTAAATATTACTGGGGATCTATTACTAATTGGCGATGTAAATCCAGGTGGCAAAGTAGTTGCGACTGGTAATGTGTATGTCATGGGTAATTTATACGGGATAGCTCACGCTGGTGTAAATGGCGACCATAATACATTTATTATTGCATCCTATATGAAGCCCACTCAACTTCGGATAGCAAATTATATTAGTCGTGCTCCAGATTATGAATCTGAAGGTGTGTATATGGAATGTGGTCTAATTGATGAAGAACAAGATAAAATCATTATTGATCGACTACAAGTACTCTCACGGAAGCGCCTGGAATTAAATGGATTCGAAAGGAGAATACAAAATGGGTGAAGCAATCGTAATTACTTCTGGTAAAGGTGGAGTTGGTAAAACCACGACTTCAGCTAATATAGGTACTGCACTAGCATTAATGGAGAAAAAAGTATGTTTAATAGATACAGATATTGGACTTAGGAATTTAGATGTTGTAATGGGTCTTGAAAATCGAATTATTTACGATATCGTTGATGTCATTGAAGGGCGTTGTAAATTAAAGCAAGCACTAATTCGGGATAAACGTTTTGAATACTTATCTTTACTTCCAGCAGCACAAACAAGTGATAAGACTGCAGTAACTTCAGAAGGCATGAAGGAAATCATTACAGAACTAAAACAGGAATATGACTATATTATCATCGATTGTCCTGCTGGGATTGAGCAAGGTTTCCAGAATGCAGTAGCCGGTGCAGACCGAGCGATTGTTGTTACTACTCCAGAAAAAGCTAGTGTAAGAGATGCAGATAGGATTATTGGTTTACTAGAAAAGGAAGAAATGATAGAATCACCGCGTTTAGTAATTAATCGCATTCGTAATCATATGATGAAAAGCGGGGATATGATTGATGTCGATGATATCGTTCAACTTCTATCCATTGATTTGATCGGTATCGTCATTGATGATGAAGAGGTTATTAAAGCTTCGAATAAAGGTGAGCCTGTTGCCTTAACTCCAAACTCGAAAGCGTCAATCGCTTATCGGAATATTGCGAGAAGAATATTAGGTGAGTCTGTACCATTACAGTCACTCGAAGATGAAAAAGGAATGTTTCAACGAGTGAAGAAGTTTTTCAGAATGGGATCATAAGTAGATGAAAGATGTAATGATAAACAACCATTACATCTTTTTTTATGCGTATTTTCTAATGTTGTGAGTGATTTTGAATATGAAGGCTCGATTCCGAATTTATCTATCGACCCTCCCTTTAAAAATGCAACATTCATTTCAAAAATAACCTAATTTTATTCATATGTTTTTATCTCCTACATATACTTGTACAAATGCATGTGAAGGATGAGATATATGGCCAAAGGGGTTAATAAGGTTCGAAAATCAATCGAACAGCGTAAAAAGCTTCGTGGTGTAATTCCTAAGGAAAATGGACAGAAACAAATTTTTCCTAGTATTCCTGAAGAAGAAGAAAAGCATGGCTATTACCCTATTTTTACAGATGCGAGCACTAGTAGGGGGAGAGTGAGTGAAAATCCAATTTCTTCTGGCATTATTTTAAGGGCGCTGCTTTCGACGATGCTCTTCTTCGGGGTTGCTTTGTTATGGCAGGTAGATTCATCAAGCCTGAAAGGACCGAAATTATGGACAAGCAATGTATTGGAGGAAGAATTTCCATTTGCAAAAGTGAATGTATGGTACAGGGATACGTTTGGTGCACCGCTCGCCTTTTCTCCTGGGAATGTGGTCAATGATAAAAATCAAGAAGTATTAGCACTCCCTGTAAGTGGTAATATTACGGAACAATTTAGTGGTGAAGGAATTCGAATTGAACCTGGTGCAGCTGCAGATGTATCGGTATTGCATGAAGGAATTGTTGTATTTGCAGGAAATGATCGTGATACAAATAAAACGGTTGTCGTTCAGCATGCAGATGATAGTATTTCCAGCTACGGATTTTTAAGTGAAATCGATGTTCATTTATACCAATATGTTGCAAACAACCAAAGAATCGGGCAATTTACACCAACAGAGGATAGTGAGACAGTGTACTTTTCAATCGAGAAGGATAACCATTATCTTGATCCGGTTCAGGTGATCCAAGTTGATGACCTTCAATAATAGCCTGCCGAAAATTAAGATTCATCCGATTCTATATGTATTCATTGCTATTTCTATTCTTACTGGTACATTTACTGAACTAGCGATTATACTATCGCTCGTTTTTTTTCACGAACTTGGGCATTTGACAATGGCGAATAGTTTAAAATGGCGGGTTAGAAGAATTATGTTGTGGGTATTTGGTGGGGTAATGGATACGGATGAACATGGGACACGTCCGATAAAGGAAGAGGTTCTTGTTACGCTTGCAGGGCCGAGTCAGCACATTCTTGTGTACCTCTTGCTTTTTATTATATCACCATTTAATCTAGTTCCAGCATCTATACTGGAATTAGCCTTTTATTATAATACCGCAATTCTTTTATTTAATTTATTGCCGGTTTGGCCACTTGATGGTGGGAAGCTCTTATTTTTATTTTTTTCTGCAATAATGCCATATAAGCAAGCGCATCAATGGATAGTACTTGTTTCGATGGGGATAACCATTGCGATAATTGTCCTTCAGCTTTTATTCTTTCCATTTACGCTCAGCGCGATATTTATTATGCTCTTTATATTTCTGGAAAATAGAACAGAATGGAAGCAGCGTTATTATATTTTTATCCGATTTTTATTGAATCGTTATGAAGGGAAGTCTTCTGTTCATACGATCCAGCCGATTAAAGCGTCTGCAAACAGCACTTTTATGGATGTATTTTCTTATTTTAAACGAGAAAAGAAGCATCCAATCTATATTACTTATCCAGATAAACGGCGAATTGTTATTGATGAGAATGATTGTTTAAAAAGCTATTTCCATGACAATCAACACGCACAATCGATCGGAGAAGCATTTCGTTATCAGGAATAGAATAATTGCGATCAATGCTTGACAAGGTTATACAAAACATGATAACATCAATACGTTATTCATCGTAGCACCAGTGCTACAACCGCACAGATCAGGTGAAAGAAACTCGGGGAGAACTCTGGGTACCTGCATGGCGAGTCTGAGTTAATTAAGGAGGTGCAAGTATGTACGCAATTATTGAAACAGGTGGTAAACAAGTTAAAGTTGTAGAAGGTCAAGAAATTTTTGTAGAAAAAATTTCTGCTGAAGCAAATGACTCTGTAACATTTGATAAAGTTCTTTTCGTTGGTGGAGATGACGTTAAAGTTGGTGCTCCATTCGTTGAAGGTGCTACAGTAACGGCTAAAGTTGAAAAACAAGGCCGTCAAAAGAAAGTTACTGTTGTTAAATTCAAAGCTAAGAAAAACTATCATCGTAAACAAGGTCACCGTCAACCATATACTAAATTAGTTATTGAAAAAATCAATCTATAAGGATAATTTATATGATTCGTGTTACTGTATCAAGGTCAAAAAATCAAATTACAGCATTTAAACTAACTGGACATGCAGATAGTGGTCCTTACGGCTATGATTTAGTATGTGCAGGTGTTTCTGCCGTATCGATTGGCACCGTGAATGCAGTGCTGGAATTATGTAAAGCAGACCTGCAAATAGAGCAAGGTGCTGAAGGTGGTTACTTACATGTAACCATTCCACCGTCACTTAATCCTGAAATAATGGCTAAAGTACAGCTCCTATTTGAAGGAATGCTTGTTTCCTTAAAATCGATTGAACTTGAGTATAGCAAATTTATTAAAGTAGAACTTAACTAGGAGGTGCAAAACTATGCTACGTCTAGATTTACAATTTTTCGCTACGAAAAAAGGTGCTGGTAGTACAAAGAATGGCCGTGATTCACATTCTAAACGCCTAGGCGCTAAACGTGCTGATGGACAGTTTGTTACTGGTGGATCTATCCTTTACCGCCAACGTGGTACAAAGATTTATCCAGGTGAAAACGTGGGCCGCGGTGGAGATGATACTCTTTTTGCAAAAGCAGATGGTATCGTAAAATTCGAACGTCTTGGTCGAGATCGTAAAAAAGTAAGTGTGTACCCAGTTGCTCAAGAAGCATAAAAACGGTATATTTAAAACTCCAATCAATTAATTTGGTTGGAGTTTTTTATATTTTGACTCGTTTTTTATTTCTGTTTGCTAATGGTATATAATGTAACGATAATATGAACTTTCCATTATTTTCTGCTATAATGCTTATAGCAATGGGGGGCATAATAATGGAGGAAAAAGATGTTGTTGAGGTATTGCAATATTATCGTCATGATATCATGAATGACTTACAAATTATCAGTGGGTATCTTAGTATGGGAAAGCTAGAGAAGGTAGAGAAGAAGTTTGAGGAGTTATTCTCCTTTTATGAACAGGAACGGAAATTAATGCATTTAAAAGCGCCAAAGTTCATTCTATGGCTAATCCGATTCAATAATCTCTACAATAATTTTCGTTTAACATACAATATTCAAGTAGAAAATACGCAGTTATCCATGATTGATGATATATTAATAAAACAAAGTAAAAAAGTAATGGATTTTTATACTAGTATTTCTAATTTATCGACGTTATATGAAGTAAACATAGATTTAATAAAGAGAAAGAAACCTTCACAGATTGAAGTGAATTTTTCGATTGACGGGCATTTTAAATTGAAACATAACGCAGCGATAATTAGTGATCTAGAGAAGGAATTCGATGTGTATAAAAGAGAAAATCGTCTGGAGTCTAGTTTTTTGATTCCAATTGACTGATGAGGTGAATCGTAATGTTTGTAGATCAGGCTAGTGTGTATGTTAAAGCAGGAGATGGTGGGAATGGACTTGTTGCCTACCGAAGAGAAAAGTATGTTCCATTAGGCGGCCCAGCCGGTGGCGATGGTGGAAATGGTGCGGATATTATTTTTGAAGTTGATGAAGGCCTAAACACATTAATGGATTTCCGTTATAATCGCCATTTTAAAGCGAAGCGTGGAGAAAATGGGATGAGCAAAACCCAGCATGGAAAAAATGCTGCACCACTAATCATATCTGTTCCTCCAGGGACAACAGTTATTGATGAGGATACAGAAGAAGTAATTGCAGATTTAACGACTCAAGGACAGCAAGCCGTTATCGTTAAAGGCGGACGTGGCGGACGGGGGAATACTCGTTTCGTTACACCACGAAATCCTGCTCCAGACGTGGCAGAGAACGGAGAACCAGGTCAAGAAAGAAATATTAAGGTAGAACTGAAGTTGATTGCTGACGTAGGATTAGTTGGTTTTCCAAGTGTTGGTAAATCGACATTATTATCTGTTGTAAGTGCTGCAAAACCAAAGATCGCGGATTATCATTTTACAACTTTAGCTCCGAATTTAGGTGTTGTCGATACAAGTGATCATCGCAGCTTTGTACTTGCAGACCTTCCCGGATTAATTGAAGGTGCATCTGAAGGTGTCGGGCTGGGACATCAATTTTTACGACATGTAGAACGAACAAGAGTAATTGTGCATGTGATTGATATGGCAAGTATGGAAGCAAGGGACCCTTATGATGATTTCCAAAAAATCAACAAGGAACTAGAAGACTTCGATCCGAAGCTTTTAAAACGTCCACAAATTATAGCAGCAAATAAGATGGACATGCCTGGTGCAGAAGAAAATTTGGCAGCATTTAAAGAAAAACTAACCGAAGATATCCCTGTTTATGAGATTTCTGCCCTCACGAGAGAAGGCTTGCGAGACATTTTATTTGCTATTGCCGACTTATTAGATGCAATTCCAAAAGTTGCTCCAGAGATTGAAGATACAGATGAAGAAGTTGTTTATCGTTATCAAAAAGAGGATGCTCCATTCGAAATTACAAGAGACCCAGATGGTGCTTTTGTGATCTATGGTGCCAAAGTAGAAAAACTCTTTAAGATGACGAATTTTTCGAGTGATGGTTCGATTCGTCGTTTCTCCCGTCAACTTCGTGGCATGGGTGTCGATGAAGAATTACGGAAACGAGGAGCAAAGGATGGAGATACCATTCGTTTATTAGAATATGAATTTGAGTTTGTTGAATAATCGAGAGCAAAAGCTTAAAGCTAGTCTAGCGACGTACGGACCGCGCCTCACAGGCGCGTGGGGTGGTTCGATTTTGCTACGTGATGTTGGCGCATTTATTCAAAGATTCCTTCGTAGGATAAAGAAAACGCTTTGAGAGCTTAAGCGAATCGATGATGACTTTCACCACAAGGGTATAAGTGTGGCTAAGCTTCTGGTTTCACCAATCGGCAAGTCTTCTTTAGATTCTCATGAGGTAAGGGAGGTCTCGCTAGAGCATGGGCGCTGGAGCTGGACGAGGCTTCTCTTGTCATAGAAATTGAATTAGGAAAATTTTTATATTTTCCTATTCCTTAGAAAAATAAAGTGCTTTTGAAGGTGCAGCAGGGGGAAATATGATGATAACAATAGGCTATTTAGGACCAAAGGGAACATTTACAAAATTAGCGGTTGATACTGCTTTTAATGATGAAAAAAGACAAAGCTATACTACAATTCCTGAATGTATTGATGCTGTAGATCAAAACCAAATTGAAATTGGCGTCGTTCCACTGGAAAATGCGATTGAAGGTACTGTACAATTAACCGTAGATTACCTTGTCCATCAAGTGCGACTACCAGTTGTTGCTGAGATTGTTGTGCCAATTCAACAGCATTTATTAGTTAGAAAGGATTTCTCGGGCGAATTAAGTACATTAACAGAAGTCCATTCGCACAGTCATGCAATTGCGCAATGTCATCAATTTATTCACCAGCATCTACCTAATGCTAACATTCAATTTTCATCTTCAACTGGTAAAGCTGCTGAATTAGTTAGTGAAAGTAAGGAACCAATCGCTGCAATTGGTAATATTATTGCAGCGAAAGAATATGGACTCGATATTGTCAAGGAAAATATTCATGATTACCCGAATAATCATACAAGATTCCTTGTACTTGCCAAGGATCAATCACTCGTTTCCATTAGTCATCAAGCACAATTAGAACGAACTACCTTAATGATTACTTTACCAAGTGATAAGTCCGGAGCATTGCATCAAATACTATCGGCATTTGCTTGGAGGAAAATGAATCTATCTAAAATTGAATCACGTCCGACTAAAACGGGATTAGGAAACTACTTTTTCATTATTGATGTTGATCAGACTTATGATGATGTATTATTCCCCGGAGTTAAGCAGGAGTTAGAAGCATTAGGATGCAGTGTTGATATTCTTGGCACATATCCTGTATACCATATGAAAATTTAAATGAAAACCGGCTCTAGTATGAATAGGAGCCGGTTTTCACTGTTAATTAGAAGCATAGAAAATATCTAATTGCATAAAGTGCAAATAAGACTGTCACAGAAAGTCTTTGATATATTTAGTTTACTATGAATACAGCTTATTGCTTAGAATATCCTTTTGTTAGTTTTGCGAATCGGTCAACTTTTCTCTTTTTCTTGCATATGTTGGTATAGAGTAATTAGCCCAGTATTTTGTAATGAAAGGAGTTCGGTTCGTTTTGAAAATACACATTGTTCAAAAAGGTGATACACTATGGGAACTTTCCAAAAAATATGATGTAAATTTCGAAGAGTTGAAACAGATAAATTCGCATTTGGCTAGTCCGGATATGATTATGCCAGGGATGAAAATAAAAATTCCAGGTACAACGAAGGCAGTAAAAAAAGAAGCAGTAAAAGTAAAGGAAACACCGAAAGAAACAGTTAAACAACCATACAAGAATACATCTCCAAAGGCAATGCCAGTTATACATGAGGATGATAATAAAGAACACGTCGTAGTAAAGCCTGAAGTTCCAGTCCAGCCAGTACCACAAATGCCCTTACAACCAATCATGCAAATGCCAGTGATGGATCAGGATTTCCATAACTATACGACGATTAATTTTCCACCTATGCCTGTTCATCACCAACCTAAGGAAGTGAAGAAAAAAGAGCATGTAAAGGAAAAACCAGTAGCAAAACCAGTAGCAAAACCAGTAGCAAAGCCAGCACCAAAGCCAGCACCAAAGCCAGCGCAAAAACCAATTTCTAAGCCGAAAGAAAAGGTTGTGCAACCAGCCGCACAGCAACCAGTCCCAATGCCGATGCCAATGCCAATGCCAATGCCAATGCCGATGCCAATGCCAATGCCAATTTGCCATGAACCAATGCCAATTTGTCATGAACCAATGCATCATCCATGTTTTTTTTCAAACGTTCACCCGTGTTTTCCATATCCAGATTTTATACATCCACATATGCATCCACATATGGATCCACATATGGATCCTTATCCGATGCCTCATCACATGTACCCAGCGATGCAAATGCCACAGGATGACGATTGTGGTTGTGGTTCGAACATACCTGTTAGCCCTTATGCAGCGGAACAGCAGATGCATCAAGCACCAATGCCTAATCAAGAGTTTCATCATCAACCAATGCTAAATACCCAGCAAATGTTCCCAACGCAATTTGGAATGCAGCCAGATGCTAATTTTTCTTATCCTAGCCCACCATCTTTTCCTGGAGCGAGGTCGAGACCTGATAATGAAGAGGAAGAACAATAAAACATGACCAGAGACGATTGCAGATCGTCTCTTTTTCAATTTCAATGATTGCATTCTAAACGACGGGAACTGCAGTTCAGTTACTAGTCCCATCAAAAATCGGTTACTTAACTACTTATGTATGATTTGTGGTATGATAAGGGGTAGTGTAATTTATAAATGTACGAATATTTATCTTTGTAGCAGTAAATTTTTCTAAACATGTAACTATTTGATATAGTAGAGTAAAAGACTTTTTAGCAGGAAAGAAAGTTTACAAAAAAGGAGAATGTTTGTGGCTGGTCATTCTAAATGGCATAATATACAAAAAAGAAAAGGCGCGCAGGATGCAAAGCGTGGAAAGATCTTTATGCGCCATGCGAAGGCAATTTATATGGCAGCTAAAGAAGGCGGGGGAGATACGACAACAAATGCTTCTCTCCGCTTGGTAATTGATAAAGCGAAAGCAGACAACATGCCAAATGATAATATTGAGCGTGCAATAAAAAAAGCAACGGGAACATTAGATGGTGCGAACTTCGAGGAACTTACTTATGAAGGCTATGGACCCGGTGGTGTAGCAGTTATCGTCAATGTATTAACTGATAATAAGAATCGTACTGCTGCAGAAGTAAGACATGCATTTAAGAAGAATGATGGTAATTTAGGTGAAAATGGAAGTGTATCCTTTATGTTCGATCGAAAAGGGTATATCGTCATCACGAATGAGGACGGCTTAATCGATGAAGATGAGATTACCCTTGCGGCATTAGAAGCTGGAGCGGATGATATAACTGCTGAAGACGGTGTATACGAAATCTATACAACACCAGATTCTTTTAAAGAAGCTGTTGAACAATTAGAGGGAAATGGCTATACCATTGAAGAGAGTGAAGTAACATTAATTCCGCAAAATTATAATAGCGTCTCTAAAGAGGAAGAAGAGAAAATGCAGCAGCTCATTGATATTCTTGAAGATAATGAAGATGTACAAGATATCCATCATAATCTAGAGTCAACAATGTAAGCTGCTTGAGTTGGGAATTAGATAAACCTGAATTAAACTTCTATTTCTGTAGAAATAGAAGTTTTCCCGCTTTAAAAGACAGAATACTTATAATGAAGTTTCACTTTATTATTTCGGCTCAAAATATGTTAAACTATGGGGAGGTATTTTTGACGTGATTGCATATATAAAAGGAATTTTGTCAAGCATTCAAGATGAATCGGTAGTTGTTGATGTTCATGGCGTAGGGTATGAACTCATATGTGCAAATCCATTTGCATTTCAATCCGCATTAAACGAGGAAATTTTAATTAATACATATCAATATGTTAGAGAAGACACGCTAGTATTATACGGCTTCAAGAACGAGGATGAGAAATATTTATTCAAAAAATTAATTTCAGTTTCTGGTATTGGGCCAAAAGGCGCATTGGCAATATTAGCTTCCGTTGACATTTCGGCTTTTGTATCTGCAGTAGAGCGAGAAGATGATAAATTCTTAACAAGCTTTCCTGGTGTAGGTAAAAAAACAGCAAGACAAATTATTCTAGATCTAAAAGGGAAATTAGTAATGGAGCTTACTGTCTCAGTTGAACAGGATCAAGAGGTTGCAGCTATAACTGGTAGTGAAACCAAATTAGCAATTACCGAAGCGCAAGAAGCATTGAAAGCATTAGGATATACGGATCGTGAAATAAAAGCAGTTATACCAAAACTACAAGCAATGGATAATAAAAATACAGATGAAGTAATTAAAAACGCATTAGCATTATTAATGAAAAATTAGGGAGAGGGGACGTTAATTATGGATGAGCGGATGGTAACAGGAGAGTTGCAAAGCGAAGATGCTACAATTGAGCTTAGCCTTCGTCCCACAACATTGAATCAATATATTGGGCAACATAAGGTAAAAGAGAACCTTAAAATCTTTATCCAAGCGGCAAAAATGCGTGAAGAACCATTGGACCATGTTCTACTATACGGACCTCCTGGATTAGGGAAAACAACCCTTGCGGCTATTATTGCCAATGAAATGGGGGTACAGTTCCGTTCAACATCTGGTCCTGCAATTGAGCGAGCGGGTGATTTAGCGGCAATTCTTTCTTCATTAGAGCCTGGTGATGTATTATTTATTGATGAAGTCCATCGGATACCACGGACAGTTGAGGAAGTATTATATCCAGCGATGGAAGACTTTTTTCTCGATATCGTCATTGGTACTGGTCCAAGTGCACGATCTGTTCGAATCGATTTGCCGCCATTTACATTAGTTGGTGCGACGACACGTGCTGGATTATTGTCGGCCCCATTACGAGACAGGTTCGGTGTAATGAGCAGGCTGGAGTTTTATGAAACAAAGGATCTATGTGCAATCGTCGAACGAACGGCTGATATCTTTGAAATGCCGATTACGAAAGAAGCAGCATTAGAGGTTGCCAGTCGTTCTAGAGGCACGCCACGAATTGCGAATCGCTTATTGAAACGAATTCGTGATATTTCCCAAGTAAAAGGGGAAGCGGAAATTAGTTTAGAAACGACTAGTCTTGCATTAAAAATGTTGCAAGTTGATGATGCGGGCTTGGATCATACCGATCACCGCCTATTACTTGGAATAATCGAAGGATTTAATGGAGGGCCAGTTGGCCTTGATACGATTGCAGCAACAATAGGCGAGGATTCGCAAACGATTGAGGATGTGTACGAGCCGTTCCTTCTGCAACTGGGTTTTATCCAGCGGACACCAAGAGGTAGAATTGTCACACCGAAGGCATATGCACACTTTGGGATCAATAGGCAGGAATAAACATGGGGAAAATCTTTATCATTGTTGGGATTATATTCTTGGTCATCGGAATAATTTGGACGTTTATCGGCAGATTACCTGGAGATTTTAGTTTTAAAATCGGTAATGTTTCAATACATTTTCCGCTCATGACCTCAATAATTATTAGTATTATTTTAACGCTTATTTTATCCATCATCAGCAGGTTTAAATAAGTAGATGTTAGGAGATTTATGATGAATATAGAAGATTTTGATTATCATTTACCAGAGGAACTAATTGCACAAACTCCGTTAAAAGATCGAACTGCATCCCGTTTAATGGTAATTGATAAAGAAAAGAAAGAATTTGCACATAAGCATTTCTCTGATATTAAACAGCATTTACAACCGGGAGACACATTGGTATTAAATGACACACGTGTACTGCCAGCAAGATTGTATGGTATTAAGAAAGATACAGGAGCAAAAATCGAAGTACTACTTCTTCGCCAAGAAGAAAACGATACATGGGAAGTATTGACTAAACCAGCGAAAAAAGTAAAGGTTGGTACGGAATTAGTATTTGGTGATGGGAAATTAACGGCAGTTTGTAAAGGCTTCAAGGATCATGGTGGCCGTATACTTGAGTTTTCTTATGAAGGCATATTTTATGAGGTGCTTGACCAATTAGGTGAAATGCCTCTACCACCGTACATAAAGGAGCAATTGTCAGAAAAAGAACGCTATCAGACAGTTTATGCAAAGGAAGAAGGATCGGCAGCAGCTCCGACAGCAGGATTGCATTTCACTAATGATCTTTTAGCCGAAATCAAATCTATGGGCGTAAACATTGCTTTTATTACCCTTCATGTTGGTTTAGGGACATTCCGTCCTGTTAGTGTCGACACGATAGAAGACCATGAGATGCACTCAGAATTTTATCAGATGACAAAGGAAACAGCGGAACTTTTAAATCAAACGAAAGCAACTGGTGGAAGAATTATTTCTGTTGGGACAACATCAACTAGAACCCTTGAAACGATTGCACGAGACAATCAAGGTGCATTTAATGAATCTAGTGGTTGGACGAATATCTTTATTTATCCACCATATGAATTTAAAGCGATAGATGGGCTGATTACTAATTTCCATTTACCGAAATCAACTTTGATCATGCTTGTGAGCGCGTTAGTTGACCGGGAAACGATACTAGAAGCATATAAAGAAGCAGTTAACGAGAAATATCGTTTCTTCAGCTTTGGCGATGCAATGTTAATCATATAGAAATGAAAGAAGAGGAATAATAAACATGACAACACCAATAACCTATGAGTTAATTAAAACCGATAAACAGACTGGTGCTAGACTCGGACGAGTACACACGCCCCATGGGTCATTTGATACGCCAACATTTATGCCAGTTGGAACATTGGCAACGGTGAAGACAATGAGTCCAGAAGATTTACATTCAATGGATGCAAGAATTATACTATCAAATACGTATCATTTATGGTTACGTCCTGGTGAAGATATTATTCGCGAAGCAGGTGGACTGCATAAATTTATGAACTGGGATGGTGCAATTTTAACTGATTCTGGCGGCTTCCAGGTGTTTAGTTTAAGTGATATGCGGGAGATTACAGAAAAAGGTGTACATTTCCGCAACCATTTAAATGGGGACAAGCTGTTTTTATCGCCTGAGAAGGCGATGCAGATTCAAAATGCATTAGGCTCAGATATTATGATGGCGTTTGATGAGTGCCCGCCATTCCCAGCAACATATGACTATATGAAAGCATCTGTAGAAAGAACATCACGATGGGCAGAACGCTGTCTTGCAGCACATGAACGCAGTGATGTACAAGGATTATTTGGAATTGTACAAGGTGGAGAGTTTGAAGAACTAAGAAGTCAAAGTGCAAGAGATCTTGTATCTCTCGATTTTCCAGGCTATGCGATTGGTGGATTATCTGTTGGTGAGCCAAAGGATATTATGAACCGTATGCTAGAACATACAACACCACTGCTTCCAGTAAATAAGCCAAGATATTTAATGGGAGTAGGTTCTCCGGACTCCTTAATTGATGGCGCAATTCGTGGTATTGATATGTTTGACTGTGTGCTGCCAACAAGAATTGCCCGTAATGGTACATGTATGACATCGAATGGTCGTCTTGTTGTTCGAAATGCAAAATATGCCCGTGATTTTGGTCCGATAGATGAGAATTGTGACTGCCACGTATGTAAAAATTATTCACGTGCATATATCCGTCACTTAATCAGATGTAATGAAACTTTCGGATTTAGACTTACCACTTATCATAACCTGCATTTTCTGGTAAAATTAATGGAGCAAGTACGAGCTGCTATAAAAGAAGATCGACTTGGCGACTTTAAAGAAGAATTCTTTGAACAATATGGTTTGAACAAACCGAATGCTAAGAATTTTTAAAGGATATGTTTTGGTTTGGTAGTTAAGAAAGTATGATAACTTTCTTACTCCATAACTGCAACTAAGGCGTTCGCCTAAAGGCTTAGGCGAACGCCAAGTTTTCTAAAAAGGAGGTGAAATTAGATGGAAATGTTAATATCATTAGCACCAATTATTTTGATGTTCGTGATTTTCTACTTCTTGCTTATTCGTCCGCAACAGAAACGTCAAAAGCAAGTAAGAGAAATGCAGGAAAGTTTGCAAAAGGGCGATACTATCGTTACAATTGGCGGTTTACACGCGACGGTTCATGCAGTTGACGAGAATACAGTTGTTTTGATTACTGAAGGTGGTTCGAAACTTACGTATGACCGTTCTGCAATCCGTGACGTAAATAGATAATAAGAAACAAAGGGAAGTGTGTATTACCTATCTAAAGTCATTTATTTAGGTAATCGAGTACATAGTTGACCTGAAAAAGAAGTTAATACATTGATATTAACTTCTTTTTTTATTCATTACGTATTGCATGTTGCTATTAATTCTACTCACTCCGTGACCCAAAGATGTTTACTCCGATTACACCGCCGATGACTGCTGCTAGCAGATAACCTAAGTGGGTTAGGGACTGCTCCATTGAGAATCCGTGCTGGTAGCCTAAATATTGTACTAGAAAGGTAAATAGCGAAAACCCTAATCCTGTAAATCCACCGATCATCCAGCCTTTCATTTTTCCTTTTGCTCCAGCAATGAACCCACCAATGAATAAAGTTATAAACCCAATAGCAAGTGCAATCCATGATAGGGAGTTTTCATTGAAAACTGTAAATCGAAATAATAATGCAAGAATAATGCTTGAAAGTAATATAAAACTAAATACGAAAATCCACCCATACAATAAAGCAGTAAAGAGATTCCTTTGCATCCTAATTCCCCCTTATGTTTGTCCATGATTATTAACAGTGTATTCAAAAAGATGTTCAAAAAGTCCGGTAAAAATGACACATCGATGTTTCTAGTTGGCTTTCTTTTCCGTTCCTTGGAAAAGAAAAATGCTTTTCCTGCGTGAAAGATCGTTTGCTCACGCTAAAACAGTAAAGGAACTTCTACTAAAACAGTCCACGTCCTGTGGACAACGCAGAAGTCACCACATCCTGTGAAAGCCCGCTACTCAAAGCTACGCCGCCTCGAACTTCTCGTTCCTTTTATCCTTCTTTTAGACACGCACTTCAAATGCATCTAAAATAGAAGATATTTAAAGAGAAACTCATCCACCCTACCTATGAAACAAATTTTTGCAAGAATGGAATCTGTCTTAATTCGTCCTTCGTAATAAATTTTAATAAAAATAGAATAATAATATATATAATGATTAGTACTAATAAGGTGAGGATAAACATCGGAATATTAGCTTGTATGGAATGGTAGAAATCTCTTAAAAACATTCCAACCCCCCAGGTTGATCCTAATAAAACAATCATTTTACAAATATCCTTAAATGGAATCGCATAATCAATTGCTTTCTTTAATGTTGCTAAATGAAGGAGTGTAACTAAAACCACTCCTACTATCATTGCTATTGCAACTCCCATGATGCCAAAGCTTGCATTAGAAGCTAGGAAAAATAGAATGATTAATTTCATAAAGGCGCCAATTAGACTATTCCACATAGCGGGTTTTGCAAGATCTAACGCCTGTAATGTTGCTTGAAGTGGTGCCTGGATATACAATAAGATATAAAATGGAGCCATCAAAATTAAAAATTTACTCGCATTGTCTGTGCCATACATGAATGTTAATAATTCACCTGAGAACAGTGAAATTACGATTGTTGCAATTGCTCCTGATGCAAACGAAATACGAATGGATTGGTGGATGCGATAATGGATTAGTTGTTCTTGTCTCCTTGCATCTGCTTCAGCAATTGATGGTACGAGTGCCACAGATAAAGAATGAGTAATGAAAGTGGGCAGAAAGAGCAGTGGGAGCACATAACCCGTCAATTCCCCATACAGTTTTGTTGCAACTACACTTGAGATTCCGGCTATACTTAAGCTTTGTGCTACTAAGATTGGCTCAAGAAAATTTGAGAATGACCCAACAAGCCTACTCCCCGTACTAGGGAGTGCAATAGAAAGCAATTCCTTTAATGTTGCTTTACTAGACTTAAGATAGGCAAAAAAATCTTTCCTGACTTTTAATGTTTTCTTACGTTTAAATGTATAAATCATAAAAAGTAAGGCGGCTAATTCTCCAAGAATGACACTGAACATTGCACCTGCAGCTGCATATTCTAATCCAAATGGAAGCATTAGATTTACAAAAAAAGCGACACAAGTAATCCGAACAATTTGCTCAATCACTTGTGAATAGCTTTGTGGTTTCATATTCTGTTTCCCCTGAAAGTATCCACGGAGTACAGAGGAGATAGCCACAATCGGGACAATTGGACTTATAGCTAGTAAAGGAAGTAATGTACGGTCATCTGTTAATAATGTCGTTGCGATAAA
The DNA here is from genome assembly GCF_003352005.1 of Oceanobacillus zhaokaii. GTDB lineage: Bacteria > Bacillota > Bacilli > Bacillales > Amphibacillaceae > Oceanobacillus > Oceanobacillus zhaokaii. Next base: position 2,321,702 of record NZ_CP024848.1, on the reverse strand, counting down.
TGGGAGTGCCAAGATCATTACAGTAGTAAATACAACACTGGAAATAGCTGTAATAATTAGAGAAACAACGAGTATTTGTTTTACCTTCACTTGATCGTTTTTCGCATCAGCCTCGGCAACTCGTTTAGAAATAGCGATGGGAAGACCAATCTGAGTCAGGGCGATGACTAGGAAAAGAGTAGGAAGGGCCATCATATAGATTCCAATACCTTCTTCACCCATCAATCGAGCAACAACAATTCGATTAATAAAACCTAAAAAGCGTGTAATCATCCCAGCAAAGATTAAGATTAATGCACCTTGCAAAAATGTTTGTTTCGTCATTTTTGTCAACTACCTTCTCAAAAAATAAAAATTGCTATACAATGATATATATGCAACGTAGTGGGTCAAGCATGACAAGCAAATAAATCTCCGAGAATAGGAGGGGAATCATGACGATTATTCAACAATGCAATGAATGGAAAACAATGGTAGAACCAGTATTAGTGAGTAAAGCAGCAGAGCTTCGATTGATGGGATATTCACAAGCAACTGCAGGGGATGTATGGACATGTCTCGTTGAAAAGGTATGGAAGGGAAACCCTGAAAAGCGGATTCATGAAATTGTACAAGATATTTTTCATTTGGGCTCAGGAATATATTTGAGTTACTTAACGATTCAGTCCTACCAAAACGATGATTTAATGGCTTCAATCGCAGCATTAACTGGCAGCAGTGAAGCTTAGTAAAATACATACATATATTACCCGAAGATTTAAGGGAGGATTATCATTATATGAAAAGCAGAGGAAGAATTATTGCTTTTTTCCTAATTGTACTAGTGTTTTTAGGAACAATTGGAATATCAGTAACAGGCATCGCAAAAAACATCAATTTAGGCTTAGATTTACAAGGTGGATTTGAAGTGTTATATGAAGTAACACCTGTAGATGAAAGTCAGGAGGTTACTAAGTCTCTATTAGAAGGTACGGTTCAGACATTAAATGACCGTGTCAATCGATTAGGGATCAGTGAAGCGGTAATCAATATAGAGGGAGAAAATCGAATACGTGTTGAGCTTGCAGGCGTGGACAATCAGGCAGACGCAAGAGACATGCTTGCAACTTCAGCACAGCTTTCTTTCCGCGATGTAAATGATAATGAATTACTAAATGGACTTGATGTTAAGGAAGGTGCTGCATCACAGGATTTTGATCCGAACACCAATGCACCAATCGTTTCACTGCAATTGAAGGATGCATCGAAATTTGCAGAAGTTACTAGTAAAATTGCTGCGATGGGCGAACCAAATAATCTTCTTGTTATCTGGATGGACTATCAAGAGGGAGATTCATTTGCGGAGGAAGTAACAAAAGCAGAGCCGAAATTTGTTTCTGCGCCTCGGGTATCAGAAACGCTAAATACATCCAATGTTATGATTAGTGGTAATTTCACAGTCGAGTCAGCAAAACAATTAGCAGATATCATTAACTCTGGATCACTTCCAGTACATATGACAGAAATCTACTCCAATTCCGTCGGTGCCCAGTTCGGGGAAAAAGCACTTGATCAAACAATGGCTGCAGGTGCAATTGGAATAGTATTTATTTTTATATTTATGCTTATTGTGTATCGATTCCCAGGCTTGATCGCGGTTATTAATTTAATTTTCTACGTATACTTAGTATTATTAGTTTACGAGTTAATGAATGGGGTCTTAACGCTGTCTGGAATTGCCGGGTTAATCCTCGGGGTCGGAATGGCTGTAGATGCTAACGTTATTACTTTTGAGCGAATTAAAGAGGAACTCCGACTTGGGAAATCGGTTAAATCTTCCTTTAATGCGGGCTCTAAAAGTTCCTTCTCTGCAATTCTAGATTCAAATATAACATCATTAATTGCTGCAGGAGTACTATTTATCTTTGGGACAAGCTCTGTTAAAGGATTCGCAACGATGTTAATTATTAGTATCCTCGTAAGCTTTATTACGAATATTTACGGATCTAGATTACTGTTAGGATTATGGGTAAAGAGTGGATTCTTAAATAAACGAAAAAGCTGGTTTGCTGTAAAACAGAAAGACATTCGAGATATTGCCGATACAAGTGTAGTCGAGCCAAAAGTATTCAATCGTACATGGAATATTACCAAGCATCGGAAGAAATTCTTCTCTGTTACTATGATTATGATTATTGTTGGTGCAATATCAGTAGCGTTCCTGCAATTTAATCCAGGTGTTGATTTTACAAGTGGTTCAAGAATCGAAGTTGTATCAGATTCTAGTATTACTGCTGAAGAAGTGGAAGCTGGATTCCAGGAACTCTCATTAGAGCCAGAATCGATTGTATTATCTGGAGATAATAACGATATTGCTGTTACTCGCTTTTCTACCGTACTTTCAGACGCGGAAGTAGCAGAGGTACAACATTATTTTAACGAAAAATATGGAAACGCCCCAACGGTTAGTGTTGTTTCACCAATTGTTGGTCAAGAACTAGTTAAAAATGCAATTTATGCTGTTGCAATTGCTGCAGTATTCATGATTATCTACGTAACGATTCGATTTGAATTTTATTCAGCTGTTACATCAGTTATTACTTTGATTCATGATGCCTTTATTATACTAGCGGTATTCAGTATTACCCAGTTGGAATTTGATTTAATTATCGTCTCTGCAATTCTTACGATTGTCGGAAATACGATTAATAATACTGTTGTAATCTTTGACAGACTCAGAGAGAATATCCGGAATGAAAAACGAATTACAACATTTAAGCAATTAGAGGCAGTCGTTAATCGCAGTGTCGTCCAATCGATTACGAGAACGATGAATACTGCTATTACTACAATCTTTGGTGTTGTTGTCTTTCTATTTGTAGGTGCACCGGCAATTACCGGTTTTGCATTTGCCATGCTGATTGGTCTTGTTATTGGTGTCTACTCGTCCCTATTTGTCGCACCACAGTTATGGCTGATTTGGCGAGGTAAAACCATTCAAAGTAATCCAATCGAATATAAGGTTAAGAAACGGATTGATGGTCCACAAGTTTAAACAGATGGCTCCTTGTTATGATAAAAGCGTGACAAGGGGTTATCTTTTTGTTTAAATAGAAAAGATATTACCCAACAACAATTAAAATATGTCTCTATAAAGGAAGTTGAAGAAATGGAGGAAGCCCAATGAAAGGTCAAACCTATGTTATTTTAGCGATTATTTTAGTTATAGTAGTAGCAGTATTCGCTGTGATGAACGTAGAATCAGTAGAAGTGGATTATCTTTTCTGGTCTGGAGAATCTCCACTAATTCTAGTGATTTTGTTTTCTGTATTAATGGGTGGAATTATTACTGCAGCAGCAGGAATTGTAAAAGTTTATCAGTTGCAAAAAACAATTAAGATGTTAAAACTGAAAAATGAACAAATGAGTAAACAGTTAGAGGACAATGGAATTAAAATAATGGGTGAAGACTCTACAGAAATTGAGAATAAAGGTTAATTTCAAAATGAAATGACCTGTATTTAGCGTTCTTTAAATTTTTTAACAATATATTCATTTGCTACCCCTGATACTCTCTAGTATAATAGATAGGTCAGGGGTGAATTTATGTTACAAAGTAAAGCAAATTGGCAATTTAAGCAATTAGGGAATAATAAAAGATTAATAAATGAACTTACAGGGATAACGCCAGTAGTAGGGGAACTCCTTGTTCAAAGAGGTATTACGACTGCGGAAGCAGCAAATCAATTTCTATCACCTGATATTAAAAATCTACATAATCCAATAAATATTACTTCGATTGAAAAAGCAGCAGAACGTGTGAAACAAGCGATTTCAATGAACGAAAAAATTCTTGTTTTTGGTGATTACGATGCCGATGGAGTAAGCTCAACAACCGTGATGCTAAAGGCATTGGAGGAGCTTGGGGCAGATTGTGATTATTATATTCCAAATCGATTCACAGAAGGATATGGGCCAAATGAAGCAGCATTTCGAGAGGCACAAAAGAATGGCTATAAAGTCATCATTACGGTGGATAACGGAATTGCAGCAGTACATGAAGCTAGTATCGCTAAGCAGTTAGGAATTGATTTAATCATTACGGATCACCATGAAGTTCAAACTGAATTACCTGATGCATATGCAATTCTTCATCCGAAATGCTCACCAGATTACCCGTTTGATGAGCTTGCTGGTGTAGGAGTTGCTTTTAAATTTGCTGAACAATTACTAGGGTATTTTCCGAAACATTTACTAGATCTTGTTGCAATTGGAACAATAGCCGATATGGTACCATTAGTAGATGAAAATCGGATTTTCGCGTATTATGGACTACATGCGCTTACAATTACAAAAAACCCCGGAATTAGAGCATTAAAGGCAGTTTGTAAGATTGAGGGAAATGTAACTGAAGAAGATGTAGGCTTTTTAATTGGTCCAAGATTAAATGCTGTAGGAAGATTACAGGACGCGGATCTGGCAGTTCAGCTTCTTATGACAGATGATCCTATATTAGCAGAAGAAATGGCTGCAGAAGTACAAGGAATCAATGTTCGACGACAGGAAATTGTTAACCAAATAGTTAAAGAAGCAGATGCAATGGTTAATGGCAAGCCAGACGGTGTCATTATCGTCGCAAAAGCTGGATGGAATGAAGGTGTGCTAGGAATTGTTGCATCTAAACTTGTCCGTAAATATGATCGACCAGCTATCGTTTTAACGGAGAAACAAGGAACTGGTGAGGTGAAGGGCTCTGCACGTAGTATTCCTGCCTTCGATTTGTTTAAGAATTGTATGAAGATACGAGAATTATTCACTCATTTTGGTGGACATTCCCAGGCAGCAGGGATGACAATGCCTGCAGAAAATGTTGCCCTTATCCAAGAAAATCTAAATGAATTTATTCATGAAGAGCTTACGGAAGATGATTTTAAGCAAGCAATCGAAATAAACGCTATGCTGCAGCTTACGGACGTAAATGAAGTACTTGTTGACGAAATTAATCGATTAGCACCCTTTGGTATGAATAATCCAAAGCCAGTATTTGCCATTAAAGAGATACCTGCTGATGCACGGCAAATTGGGGCGAAGAAAAACCATCTGAAATTACTATTCAAAGAAGATGATGTTCAGGTGGAGGGAATTGGATTTAGCATGGGAGACCTGCATGCTTACATTACTCCGCATACACCGCTAACTGTGGTCGGTGAATTGGGAATTAATGAGTGGAATGGCAATAGAAAGGCACAGATAGTGCTGCAGGATATGAAGATAGACGATTGGCAATTATATGATCAAAGAGGGAAAAAGAAAACAGAGCTTTTACCTCATCCAAACGAAGTAGTTGTCGTATTAGCAAATGAAGCACAGCCCGTCCATCTGAATGCATCTCAAATTACTTATGAAACGGATATAGCGGAGTTGCAGAAGATAGATGTATTATATATTTATGATTTACCTACGAATGAAGACCGTTTAAAGGAAATCATTCAAAAAACAGAACCAAAGAATATTCATGCATGCTTCACAATCGAGAACAGCACCTATTTAACTGCCTTTCCAACGAGAGAGGAATTTATATGGTTCTATGCGTTAGTTCGAAAACGAAAGATGATCGATTTGAAACAGGAAATGCAAATAATTATGAATGCAAAGGGTTGGACGAAAGAACGAATCATCTTTATTTCAAAGGTGTTTTTCGAATTGGGATTTGTTAAAATAGAAAATGGTGTGGTACATGTTAATTCAAACCCAGTTAAAAAGGATTTAAGTGAATCACCATCTTATCAAGAGCGCTTAAATCAAATTCAAATAGAAAAAGACTTGTACTATTCAAATTATGAACAATTAAAAAGCTGGTTTGAAAATTGTATGAATCGTGTTGAAAGACCTAAGGAGGAAGTAACAAATGGATTATAATCAATATATTGAAATAGTAAAAGACTATCCGAAAGAAGGCATTAGCTTTAAAGATATTACCCCACTAATGAATGATGGAAAGGCATTTAAATCTGCAGTGGATGAAATCGTTGAATTTGCTAAAGAAAAGAAAATTGATATTGTTGTCGGACCTGAGGCGCGTGGATTTATTGTCGGCTGCCCGGTTTCTTATGCACTAGAGGTTGGTTTCGCCCCTGTAAGAAAAGAAGGAAAGCTGCCACGTGAAGTGATTAAGGTAGATTATGGTTTAGAATACGGGCAGAACGTATTAACAATTCATAAGGATGCAATTAAACCTGGACAACGAGTACTAATTACCGATGATTTACTGGCAACAGGTGGTACGATTGAAGCAACGATTAAATTAGTTGAGCAATTAGGCGGTATAGTAGTTGGCTGTGCATTCCTAGTTGAACTTGGCTACCTGGACGGAATGGAAAAACTAAAGGATTATGATGTGCTAACATTACTCAGCTATTAATAATCAGATTAAGAAAGGTCTGGCGAAAGTCAGGCCTATTATTATAGAATAGGAAAGTATTAAAATTTTCCTACCATGACTCTTTTGACAAGTTTGGCCGCGTCCAGCTCCAGCGCCCAGCGACTAGCGAGACTTCCCTCACCTCCGTACGATAAAGAAGACTTGCCGATTGGTGAAACCAGAGGCTTAGTCGCACTTATACCCTTGGGTGAAAGTCAACATCGATTCGCATACGCTCATCGTGTTTCCTTTATCTCCTACGGCCTAAAGGCCTGGGAGTACGTCGCTAAACGGGCGCTTGCGCTTTTATTATAATTCAAATATTAGTTAGAAATTTAAACAAATTCAAGTTATAAATGGACATGTAAATAATAAAAGCATATAATTGAAAATATTTAACGAGTGCATTTATTTGTCCTAAAACGGGAAAAATATGTAAATTCGACAATTGTCTACATTAATAATATATCAAGATACAAAATTAGGTGATTATATGGCAAAAGATGAAATCATAACGATTGAAAACATCATACAGCTTGCAAGCAAATATCTAATTGCAGAGGATATTGCGTTTATTCAACGTGCATATGATTTTGCAAAGGATGCTCATAGTGAGCAATTTAGAAAGTCCGGAGAACCTTATATTATTCACCCGGTACAAGTGGCTGGTATTCTTACAAATTTAGAAATGGACGCCGAAACGATTGCTGGTGGATTTTTACATGATGTCGTCGAAGATACCGATGTTACATTAAAAGATTTAGAAGAAGTGTTTAATCCTGAAGTCGCAATGCTCGTTGATGGTGTAACTAAATTAGGGAAAATTAAATATAAATCGAAAGAACTATTGCAAGCAGAAAATCACCGTAAAATGTTTGTTGCTATGGCGAAGGATATTCGTGTTATTTTAATTAAACTAGCAGATCGTTTGCATAATATGCGTACATTAAAACACTTACCACCTGAAAAGCAACGTCGAATTTCAAACGAAACACTCGAAATATTTGCCCCATTAGCACATCGTTTAGGTATTTCTACAATAAAATGGGAATTAGAGGATACTGCATTACGATACTTAAATCCACAGCAATATTACCGCATTGTGCAATTAATGAAGCAAAAACGAGAAGAAAGAGAATCGTATATTAAGGGAGTCGTTGAGGAGCTAAATATACAGTTTGATGAAGTAAAAATTGGTGCTGAAATATCAGGGAGACCAAAGCATCTTTACAGTATTTATCAAAAGATGGTGAAGCAAAATAAGCAGTTTAACGAAATATACGATTTACTAGCTATACGGATTATCGTAAATAGTATTAAAGACTGCTATGCGGTACTTGGAATCATTCATACAAACTGGAAACCAATGCCGGGCAGGTTTAAAGATTATATAGCAATGCCAAAGCAGAATTTATACCAATCTTTGCATACCACAGTAATTGGTCCAAAAGGGGACCCATTAGAGGTACAAATTAGAACAAAAGAAATGCATGAAATTGCTGAATATGGAATTGCAGCTCACTGGGCCTATAAGGAAGGCAAACAGGTTAAAGGTGGAAAAAAATCGTTTGAAGAAAAACTTACATGGTTCCGAGAAATCCTTGAATGGCAAACAGATTCCCATGATGCCGAAGAGTTTATAGAATCATTAAAGGTCGATTTATTTTCAGATATGGTATATGTTTTTACACCTAAAGGCGATGTAATTGAGCTTCCAGCTGGATCGATACCCCTTGATTTTGCCTATAAAATCCATACGGAAATAGGGAATAAAACAATTGGTGCAAAGATAAATGGAAAAATGGAGCCGCTAGACTATACGTTGAAAAACGGCGATATTATTGAAGTTGTAACCTCTAACCACTCCTATGGCCCTTCTCAGGATTGGTTAAAAATGACGCAAACGACACAAGCAAAAAGTAAAATAAAGCAATACTTTAAAAAGCAACGAAGAGAAGAAAATATTGTTAAAGGTAAAGAAGCTGTAGAAAAAGAAATACGTGCTTTAAACATTGATCCAAAAGAAGTGCTAACAGCAGATAATATGCAGCGGATTTTTGACCGATTTAATTTTGCTGGAGAAGATGATATGTTTGCCGCTGTTGGCTATCAAGGAATTACAGCAGCTTTAATTGCTACAAGGCTAACAGACAAAGTCCGTCAATCACAGCAAAAAGAACAGGATCTGGAGAAAACCATTGAAGAGGTTAAAACGGATGTAAGTCAAAATAAGCCTCAGAAACGTGATTCTGGTGTACAAGTTAAAGGTGTCGATAATTTACTAATTCGTTTAGCAAAATGCTGCAATCCGGTGCCAGGAGACGAAATCCTTGGTTATATTACAAAGGGCAGAGGTGTGTCTGTTCATCGAGCTGATTGCCCGAATGTCCAAACAGAGGAAGCTAAAGAACGATATTTACAAGTAGAATGGGAAAATGTCCAAACCGATAATCTACAGTACCATGTTGATTTAGAAGTAACTGCATTTGACCGCCGAGGATTACTCAACGAGGTGTTACAAGCAGTAACGGAAATGAAGACGAACTTGACGCATGTAAATGGTAAATCGGATCGGAATAAAATGGCAATTATCCAGATTACGATTCTTATTCACAACAAAGGCCATCTACGCAAAGTCGTCGAGCGTATTAAGCAAATCAAAGACGTATATTCAGTGACGAGAACAGTACATTAAACTCATTAGGCTTATTTCGTAGAGATTGCTATTATTTATATAAACTATGGACTAACCTAGTTAAGAGATTTCTCCCAGGCCTCTCGCTCCAGAAATACACTTAGCTTTCCGCGGGGGCTGGCGAGCCCTCTTGTGCTGCGCACTTCGAAGTCTCGCCAAGGCCCTTCCTCCCGCAGGAGTCTTCGTGTATTTCTTCCGCAGGGGATAGGACTGAATATAGAGACATAAGGGTTACTTACCCACTAACTATCGTAATTTATTTATCGAAGGAATAAATATACTGTGAATAGCAACAACTGTCCAGATCTAAAATTACAATTTTCATTAGTTAAAAGTTTATATCGACTATGAATATCAATAATTTCACTTGATAAAGTAACTATCTTCTATCAAACAGCAATTAAGTAAGAAGATTTCGCAATAAGGAGCTAATATTAAATGAAAGCAGTAATTCAACGAGCAAGAGATGCTAGTGTTACCGTAGACAAAGAAATAATCGGAAAAATTAACGATGGATTCGTAGTTCTTCTTGGTGTAACTCATGAAGATACTATTGAAGATGTAACATATTTAGTGAACAAAATCATTCATTTACGAATTTTTGAGGATGAAAATGAAAAAATGAACCATTCCTTACTTGATGTAGGTGGCAGTATATTGTCGATTTCACAGTTTACACTGTATGGAGATACACGGAAAGGGAGAAGACCTAACTTTATGCAAGCTGCAAAACCTGATTATGCCAATGAATTATATGAGACGTTTAATAAGATGGTAAGAGAAGCTGGGATAAAGGTGGAAACTGGGAAATTCGGTGCAATGATGGATGTTCAATTTACAAATGTTGGACCAGTAACACTAATTATTGATACTAAGGAAAAATAAACAGGAATGAGATGGAATCTGGTACCTTCTCATTCCTGTTATTTATTTTTAGACTCATTTCTAAATTAGGAAGCAGACTTACTTTATTGCTCAGAGAAATATTTTCCTAATCCTTCAACAATGCCAGATACTAATTTCCTTTGATATACAGTAGTTTGCAGTTGAGCTTCCTTCTCTTTATTGGAGATAAATCCTAGTTCAACCAATACTGCTGGCTTCAGTGTCTGTCTAATTACATAAAAATTGCCTTGACTTGACCCGCGATCTTCATTGTTTGTGGCATTTATTATTCCTTGTTGAATATAAGATGCAAGACTCTCGTACTGATCATAATAATAATAGGTTTCCACTCCAGATACGGTAGGTTGCTCAGGGAAGCTATTATAATGAAGGCTAACAAAAGCGTCTGTATCTTCGTAGTTTGCATAGCTTGATCGACTAGCAAGGGAAATAAATTCATCCTCTGGCCTCGTTAACAGGACATTTGCGCCAAGAGAGGAAAGCTCTTTTTCTAATTCTCTGGCTGTAAAAAAAGCAAAATCTTTTTCATAAGTTCCAGTTGCTCCGATTGCACCGACATCGTGACCTCCATGACCTGCATCAATGACGATCGTTTTGTTCTGAAAACTTAGGTTCCCTGAAGCTTCTTTCTGATTAAGCAAGGATTTGAATAAATATCCTGTTTGTTTATCATTGCTTATTTCATACCAATTACCTGATTCAGAAATAACATCATATTTTGTGTCTTTTTTTGCTAGATGGGCAATATCGTATGATGTTGCAGGACCATCCCGTAACGGGGTGTTATCATGCTGAATAGTAATCGACTTTATAGTGCCCTCTGCCTTCGTCTCTGCTTTCTCTCCATCTATCGTAATATATTCTGACGTTACCCAGCCAGTTCCAGATTCTAATTGAATTTCTACCCATTCCTTTTGCTGCTGAACAATAGGATATGTTTCGCCAGCACTAGCTTGCCCTACAGTATCATACGCTGTTCCGGGACCACTACGTATATTTAAATTATCTTCATTAATTAACGCTTTCTCAGCTTGTACATCATGTGAAAACAACATTGTAATCATGACCACACTAAGAAATAGAACCATATATCGTTTTAACTTCAAAAAAAATCCTCCCAACCAAAAATAAAACATTATATCCAGTATAATAAAGATTCTCTTTTTAGGCAAAGCTAGAGGTAGAAGCACGTATTAAAGGAGGACTCGATTTTGCGCTTACAAGATAAACATTGGAATTCAGTGAACGACAAAGACATATTCGGTGTAAATCTCCACCAATTTATGGAACTATCCGACCAGGCGAATCATTTGGAAATAGCTGAAGAATTGGGAATTTCTATCGGCGAAGTAAAAAGCTTGAAGAAAAAAATAAATCGAACTTGACTTTCCTAGCCGCTTTAGATTAATATATAGACAATCCAGTTACATGACTAAAGTAATAATGAATTAAAAATTAATGTTAATACAATAAACCGTTGAGGGAAAAAGTAATTAGAACCCAAATGCAAAGAGAGTAGATGTGATTGCTGAGAGCGTCTATGCAGGATGGCCTAATGAAAGACGATCCTTAGGATTTATATCGAAATGTAGTAGGTATAAACGTTTTGCAGGCGTTAACTGTGTAGAGCGGGTACTGATAGGTATCAACTAGGGTGGCAACGCGGGTAAACTCTCGTCCCTTCTTAAGGGATGAGGGTTTTTTTGTGTTCACAAATAGAAATGAATCAAGCTATTAGGTTTTAGTTTTATGTAAATTAAAGTTAGACTTGGGAGGTATTCGACATGAGTTTAAAAGCGCCAAGAGGTACAGTTGATATATTGCCAAAAGATGCGAGAAAATGGCAATATGTAGAATCGAAAATAAAAAGTATTTGTGAAAGATTTCATTTTGAAGAAATCCGCACACCATTATTTGAACATACAGAGGTATTTCAGCGTGGTGTGGGTGATTCAACTGATATTGTCCAAAAAGAGATGTATACCTTTGAGGATCGTGGTGGAAGAAGCTTAACACTTAGACCAGAAGGAACGGCAGCTGTTTCCAGAGCTTACGTTGAAAATAAGTTATTCGGTGAGCCAAATCAGCCTGTAAAGTTATTTTATTTTGCACAAATGTTTCGTTATGAACGTCCCCAAAAAGGAAGAATGCGGCAGTTAAATCAATTTGGTGTTGAAGTATTAGGAAGTGCGGATCCAGCAATTGATGCAGAAGTGATTGACTTAGCGATGACGAGTTATCGTGCACTGGGACTAAAATCCTTGAAATTAGTTATTAATTCGTTAGGAGATAAGGAAAGTCGAGATAATCACCGCAGGGCGTTAGTCGAACACTTTACTCCTCATAAAGAGGAATTATGTGCCGACTGCCAGTTAAGATTAACACAAAATCCTTTACGTGTATTGGATTGTAAAAAGGATAAAGATCATCCGGCAATGAAAACTGCTCCATCGATTTTAGATTATTTAAATGAGGAATCGAAGGAATATTTTGCAAAGGTGAAGGATTATCTTACTGCAATGGACATTGAATATGTCGTTGATCCTAATTTAGTTCGAGGTCTTGATTACTACAACCATACTGCGTTCGAAATTATGAGTGAGGCAGAAGGTTTCGGTGCAATCACAACGCTTGCTGGTGGCGGGCGCTATAATGGGCTGATTGAAGAGCTGGGAGGTCCGAACACACCTGGAATTGGCTTTGGTATGGGACTTGAGCGATTGCTTATGGCGCTAGAAGCGGAGAATATTGAAATTCCAATACAGGATAGACTTGATTGCTTCCTAGTAGCATTAGGGGATGAAACAGAAAGAGAAGCGGTTAGAATCGTCCATGAATTACGTGCAAATGGTATTCAGGTTGATAAAGATTATCAAGATCGCAAAATGAAAGGCCAATTTAAAGCTGCTGACCGATACAAGGCAAAGCTCGTTCTTATATTAGGTGAGGAAGAAATTAAGAAGCAAGTCGTAATGCTGAAGCAAATGGATACAGGTGAGCAGGTAGAGGTACCTTTAGCACAGTTAGCAGAAACAGTACAAGTAAAACTTCAGGGAGGCAGCGAAAAATGAGTGAGAGAATTTTAGCAGGCACACTTACAGAAACGAATATTGATCAAGAAGTTTTACTTAAAGGTTGGGTACAAAAACGTCGAGATTTAGGTGGATTAATTTTTATTGATCTTCGTGATAAGTCAGGACTTATACAAATTGTCTTCAATCCAGATAATTCAAAAGAAGCTTTAGAAATTGCTGAGAAAATTCGATCTGAGTATGTTGTTGAAATTAGTGGGGTAGTTGTATCACGTGATGAATCAACGATTAATCCATTAATGGAGACTGGTAAGATTGAGGTTATGGCTTCAGCAATTTCGATATTAAACACGTCAAAAACACCACCGTTCGCAATCCAAGATGAGACGGAAGTATCTGAAGATTTAAGACTTAAATATCGTTATTTAGACTTGAGAAGAGCACCATTACAGGAGACCTTTAAGCTTCGTCATAAGACAACACAAGCAATCCATAAGTTTTTAGATAATGAAGGATTTTTAGAAATGGAAACACCAATCTTAACTAAAAGTACACCAGAGGGTGCGAGAGATTATTTAGTACCGAGTCGTGTACACCCCGGTGAATTCTATGCTTTACCACAGTCGCCGCAATTATTTAAGCAGTTAATTATGATGAGTGGCTTTGAAAAATATTACCAAATTGCTCGTTGTTTCCGTGATGAGGACTTACGTGCAGACCGCCAGCCGGAATTTACACAAATCGACATCGAAACATCATTTATGACGAGTGACGAAATTATGGAAATGACAGAAAGAATGATGCAACAGGTAGTCAAAGAAGTGAAGCAATTTGATATCGAATTACCACTTCCAAGAATGCCTTATGACGAAGCGATGGACCGCTTTGGTTCGGATAAACCAGATACAAGATTTGGACTTGAGCTTATTCATGTTTCCGATATATTGGCGAAATCTACGTTTAAAGTTTTCCAAGGCGCAATTGAATCCGGCGGCAGGGTTGCATTATTAAACGTAAAGGGCGAGGCAGCAAACTTCTCTCGTAAAGATATTGATAAGCTAACCGATTTCGTTAAAGTATATAATGCAAAAGGACTTGCATGGTTAAAAGTTGAAGGTGATGAATTAAAAGGTCCGATTGCTAAATTCATTACGGAAGAAGAAAAACAAGGATTAGTAACACGTGCTGATGCTGCTGATGGCGACTTATTATTATTTGTAGCAGATAAGAATGCGGTTGTTTATGATAGTTTAGGAGCGCTTCGTTTAAAACTAGGAAAACAATTAAACCTAATCGATGAATCTAAATTTAATTTCCTATGGGTAACAGACTGGCCTTTACTCGAATATGATGAAGAGTTAGGAAGATACTTTGCTGCGCACCATCCATTTACATCTCCAGTTATTGGGGATATGGATAAATTAGAATCAGAGCCTGGAAGTGTTCGTGCAAACGCATATGACCTTGTGTTAAACGGATATGAATTAGGTGGGGGATCCATCCGTAATCATAAGAAGGAACAGCAGGATCAGATGTTTAAAGTATTAGGCTTCTCCGAGGAAGAAGCGAAAGAGCAATTTGGCTTCCTATTAGAAGCATTAGAATTCGGTGCACCACCACATGGAGGGGTAGCACTCGGATTAGACAGAATGATTATGCTGCTTGCTGGTAGAACAAATTTACGTGATACAATTCTATTCCCTAAAACTGCTTCTGCTTCTGATTTGTTAACGAATGCACCAAGCGAAGTAAGCAATGCACAATTGCAAGAACTAGCGATTCAATTAAATAAGAAAAATGACTAATTCCTTCATTTGAAATGTATATGAAAAAGAAAAAAATCAAAAATATATATTTGTAAATATTGAAAAAACGATTTTCATATGTTAAGATAAATTTACAAATAAATAAAGATGCTAATCCTGATGTGTTCGTTTATTAAAAGTAATTTGACCGAACAACTGTTTACTTGGGAGCTTCCTTAAATGGTTTTTATGGTGCATACATGCCCCTATCGCGGATGGGGAAGTATAATACACATAAAACACAGCACCCACCTGCCAAGAGCGGGATCAAAACTCAAAAATAGACGGCATAATCGGGACTTAGCGATACATAAAAAAACTGACTAAAGCTAGTCAGTTTTTTTGCTAGTAATAATAGTATGATAAAAAGTTACAACATAAGTACAAATAAGGCTGCACATTATTACATGCATTAATGATAGAACTACTAGATTACAATTTTGACCTTAATTTGAGCCCTGTGCCAGCTGTTGTAAGTTACCGTTTTTATCCATACGGAATGTTGGTGCTTTCATTGTTCCTTGATCATCAAGCACCGTCATTTTTCTAGCACGGTCCATAATTTGAATAAACGCTTGATAATCTTCTTGAATTGTAGAGAGTTGTGTTTCTGTTTCTGATAATTTTTTTTCTAGCTTGTTAATTTCTTCTTTTAATAACATATTCTCTTTATGGGCACTTTCTAATGATACTTTTGATTGATTGGAAGCATAGTAGTCTTTCTTTACCTCATGTAAAAACTGAATTACCATATCCATTGAGATCGCTGGTGCTGTCTCTTCAATTATTAACGTACTTTGCTCCTCTGTTTCGCTATATTCCTCGTAAGTAGATGTAGGTGGCAGCGAAATGATAGGATTCCTTGTTTTCTGTGCTTGTTTTGCAATTGCACGTTTCTTTTCTTTTCGTTGTCTTTTTGCTAAATCAATTGCACTATCATACTTCATCCTGACCTCGGCATTCCAACGAAATCCACAAGCAGCAGAGGTACGATTTAATTTGTCCCCAACTTCCTCGAATGCATTCAATTGTGTACTACCTTCGCGAATATGGCGCAAAACTGTTTCTGCTAATAATAAGTCATCTTCGTGTGACCATGCATCTTGTCTAACTTTTACCAATCCATTCAACTCCTTTTCCGTCGCGGCATCACTTAAGTTCTTCATATCTCTTGATTAACGAATAGTTGGAAACTACTATTCGAATGTATCAAGGGATTATCCTATCTATCTAGGTGAATAACCTATTTTGTACTTTCTCTACTAATATTGTTACCGCTTGGAATAGTTTTATACATGGTTGGCTTTATCTTTATTAATTTTTTCATACACTTGTTTGATAGCTTGCTCAAATTTCCCCGAGTTTTTAGGATTATAATAGTGTTTGTTTTTTATAGAGTCTGGCAAATATTGTTGGCTGATCCAGCCGCCTTCATAATCATGAGGATATTTATAATTGACCCCGCGTCCAAGATTGCTTGCGCCTTGGTAGTGGGAATCTTTAAGGTGTTGCGGTATTTCGCCAGCCTTACCACTGCGGATATCTGCTAAAGCTGCGTCGAGCGCTTTATAGGCAGTATTTGATTTTGGTGAAAGACATAATTCAATGATTGAAACACTTAGTGGTATTCGTGCTTCAGGGAAACCGAGTCTTTCAGCAGCTTGTATTGCTGCCAATGCGCGAGGACCTGCTTGCGGATTTGCAAGACCAATATCTTCATATGCAATAACTACCATCCTTCTTCCAATACTATCTAAATCTCCTGCCTCAATAAGCCGGCCTAAATAATGGAGCGCAGCATCTACATCACTCCCTCGGATTGATTTTTGAAATGCAGATAAGACATCATAATGTGCATCACCGTTTTTATCATGGGAAAAGCTTTTCTTTTGCATACATTCTTCCGCTGTTTCAAGGTCAATCACAACTTGATTATCTTGATTCTTAGGAGTAGAGGAGACGGCTAGTTCTAAGCCATTTAATGCTGAGCGCATATCTCCATTCGCAGTAGTTGAAAAGTGATCCAACGCTTCATCAGAAATGATTATATCTTGTTTGCCGTAACCTTCTTCTTCATCGTTGATTGCCCTTACTAATGCCATTTTTACATTATCTGGAGTTAATGCATGTAGCTCAAAGAGATGACAACGGCTACGAATTGCAGGGTTAATCGAATGATATGGATTACTTGTTGTACATCCGATTAAAGTGATTAAATCATTTTCTAAATGGGGAAGCAGAAAGTCTTGTTTAGCCTTATCTAAACGATGGACTTCATCCAAGATTAGTACAATATTTCCCATCATCTTCGCTTCTTCCACTACAATTTCCATATCTTTCTTTTTGTCTGTCACGGCGTTTAGCATTTTTACACGTAATCCCAAGCTTTTCGCTAATGCTGTTGCCATCGATGTCTTTCCAGTGCCCGGGGGACCAAAGAGAATCATGGAAGCAAGTTGTTCTGCTTGTACCATACGATTTAAAATTTTCCCTTCGCCAACAAGATGCTCTTGTCCAATGATTTCATTAATATGGGCAGGTCTCATTCGAAATGCGAGTGGTTTTAGTTTCATTTATATCGTCCTTTATTTATAATGATATATTTAAGCTTAATTCCAATTCGGCTTAAATGCAAGAAGCATGCAATTCATGCTATAATATCAAGTATTAAAATGAATTAGGTCGATACATGTTTTCATGTGTTGTAAAATAGAGGTGGACAAAAATGAAAATATCAACTAAAGGACGTTATGGCTTAACAATCATGATTGAATTAGCAAAGAATCATGGGGAAGGTCCGATGTCATTAAAAGCAATTGCAAAGGAGAATGATTTATCCGAGCATTATTTAGAGCAGCTTGCTTCACCACTGCGAAATGCCGGTTTAATCAAGAGTATCCGCGGAGCATATGGTGGTTACGTATTAGCAAAAGAAGTAAAAGAAATCACTGCTGGCGATATTATTCGAGTGCTCGAAGGACCGATAACAATTGTTGAAGGAATTGAAGACGAAAAACCAGCACAACAAGCGTTATGGTTAAAAATTCGGGACGCAATTAAAAATGTCTTAGACAATACAACACTGGACGACCTGGCAAATCACGATAGTGACGAACCGCAAGACGCTTATATGTTTTATATTTAGGTCAAAATCAAATCCGTTGTGGTGACTGTCTAATATCGTTATATGTGCAATGTTAATTTCACTGCGGGCAGTCGGATTCCACGGGTAACAATGACAATATAGTTATATTCCTTCTATTGGACCATCAACTGTTTCTATTTCGGCAGAAGGTACATTGTAAACGGTGAGAAACAACGCCCAAGAAAGAGGAAAGTGTTTTTTATCTTAAATAGAGTGATTAAATGAAAACTAGTACACCATCTCAGCGTAGTGTATTTCCGTAGCGACTGGACTGTGAGTAAATTGACAACCAACTATTGTCGCAATTTATTCCAACTAACCATGACTTTGAAAAAATAAATAATTAATATACAACCTATATAATATAAATCATAATCGAAAGGACAAATGGAAATGGAACCAATTTATTTGGATCACGCAGCAACAACACCAATGAGTAACGAAGTCATCGAAGCAATGCTTCCGGTATATAAGGAAACATTCGGCAACCCGTCAAGTGTCCATTCATTCGGTCGAAAAGCAAGGCAGCACCTTGACGCTGCAAGACGAGTAATGGCAAATAGCATCCATGCAAATGAGAAAGAGATTATCTATACTAGCGGAGGAACAGAAGCAGATAATCTTGCATTAATTGGCACAGCGTTAGCAAACCGTGATAAAGGGAATCATATTATTACAAGCGCTCAGGAGCATCACGCAGTTTTGCACACAGCAGAATATCTAGAGAA
Source organism: Oceanobacillus zhaokaii (assembly GCF_003352005.1). Classification (GTDB taxonomy): domain Bacteria; phylum Bacillota; class Bacilli; order Bacillales; family Amphibacillaceae; genus Oceanobacillus; species Oceanobacillus zhaokaii. Next base: position 2,302,991 of record NZ_CP024848.1, on the reverse strand, counting down.
ACAAGGATTTAATGTTACCTATTTACCTGTAAATAAAAACGGAAAAATAGATGTACAGGATCTGCAAAAAGCATTGACTGATGAAACCATTTTAGTTTCTATTATGTATGTGAATAATGAAACGGGTATAATCCAGCCAATAGAAGAAATTGGAGAATTACTTAAAGACCATCAAGCATATTTCCATACGGATGCAGTACAGGCTTATGGTTTAATTGATATCAATGTAAAAACGATGCATATTGATTTACTTTCAGTATCCTCCCACAAAATTAATGGACCAAAAGGGATTGGTTTTTTATATGCTGATGATCATGTAAAAATGAATCCTTTGCAGTTTGGTGGAGAACAAGAACGAAAGCGGCGTGCTGGTACGGAAAATATCGTAAGTGTTGTTGGTTTCCAAAAAGCAGTAGAACTTGCAGTGGAGCATAAAGCAGAGCGTGTTGAGACGTATCAACAGTTCAAACAATTGTTTCTGGAAGAACTAACAAATCATGGTGTGGAATTTCAAGTGAACGGGGAAAGCCAGGAACAAATTGCTTCGATAGTGAATATTAGCTTTCCTGGAGCAAACGTGGAGCAAATGCTGACAAACTTTGATCTGGACGGAATTGCAGCTTCAAGCGGCAGTGCATGTACGGCAGGAAGTGTAGAACCATCACACGTGTTAACTGCAATGTTTGGGGAGAATAACCCTTGTACAACCAATTCGATTCGTTTTAGTTTTGGGATTTTTAATACAACTGAAAATGTGAAGGAAGCAGCAGAACGAGTTGCTAAGATTATTAATAGATTAATTTAAAAAGGAAAGTGAAAATAATGAAGGATAATAAAGACATTCGTGTTGTCGTTGGAATGAGTGGTGGTGTTGATTCATCAGTCGCGGCATTACTGCTTAAAGAACAAGGCTATGATGTTGTTGGAATTTTTATGAAAAACTGGGATGATACCGACGAATTCGGCGTTTGTACGGCAACAGAGGATTTTGACGATGTTGTTCGAGTATGTAATCAACTTGACATCCCGTATTATTCGGTTAATTTCGAGAAGGAATATTGGGATAAGGTATTTACGTACTTTTTAGATGAATATAAAGCTGGCAGAACGCCAAATCCAGATGTAATGTGTAATAAAGAAATTAAATTCAAGGCATTTCTTGACCATGCATTATCGCTTGGTGCAGATTATCTTGCAACAGGACATTATGCCCAAGTAAGAGAAGTTGACGGGCATACACAAATGCTGCGCGGAGTGGATGATAATAAAGACCAAACGTATTTCTTAAATCAACTGTCTGAAGATGTACTTAGCAAGGTAATGTTCCCATTGGGACATATGCCGAAGTCAAAAGTGCGTGAAATTGCCAAAGAAGCTGGACTAGTAACAGCCACGAAGAAAGATTCTACTGGAATATGCTTTATCGGTGAACGTAACTTTAAGCAATTTTTAAGTGAATATTTACCTGCACAGCCAGGAGAAATGCAAACTTTGGATGGTGTAGTTAAAGGAAAGCATGACGGATTAATGTACTATACGATTGGTCAGCGTCAAGGACTTGGTATTGGCGGCGAAGGAGATCCATGGTTTGTCGTTGGGAAGAACTTAGAGGAAAATATTCTCTATGTTGAACAAGGATACTCGAATGATTATCTATACTCGGATGCATTAATTGCTACCGACATTAATTGGATTAATGAAGCAGCAATCAAAGAGAGTTTCACATGTACTGCTAAGTTCCGTTATCGTCAAAAGGATAGTAATGTAAAAGTTACACTACTTGATGGTGGAAAGGTACGTGTCGACTTCGAAACTGTAGAACGTGCAATTACTCCGGGGCAAGCTGTTGTATTTTATGATGGCGACGTTTGTCTAGGCGGAGCCACAATTGATGAAATCATCAAGCAAGAAAGTACACTTGAATATGTTGGTTAATAATAGGTTATAGAACATCCTCTAATAAGGAGCGTTACAATGGATAAGAACACACAGGGCATCGTGTATATGCAAGAAGGAAAATTTGAAGAAGCTGCGTCGCTCTTTAATGAAGTAATTGAAAAAAATCCAAATGATCCAGTAGGATATATCAATTTTGGTAATTTATTGATGCATATGAAAGATTTTGAACATGCAGAGCGTTTCTTTAGCAGAGCAACGGAGCTTGATGCAAATGCTGCAACGGCTTATTATGGTCTAGGTAATTTATATTTTGAGCAATCGCTATATCAGCCTGCACAACAAAACTTCCAAAAAGCAATGGAGTTGGGGTTAGAAGAAAGTGATGTTTATTATATGCTTGGATTAACATTACAAAATCAAGAGCAGTTTAAACTCTCTCTTCCATATTTACTCAGAGCGGCGGAGCTAGCACCAGATGATGAAGAGATATTATTCTTTTACGGCCTTTCACTTGCACAAGCAAACCATCTAAAGGATGCAAAAGCTACGTTTGAAAATGTAATAGGAATGAATCCAGAGCATAGTGATGCCTATTATAATTTAGGGATAATCTCTATTTTTGAAGAGAATATCGATGGAGCATTAGCACATTTTAATGCAGCATTGAGAATTCAACCAGACCATTTATTAGCTGCAAATGGTAAGAAGAATATTGTAGAATTGCTAAAAGAAAAAGATAGGTAAGATCGTGAGGTTGTTATAGATGGAGAAAGACCAACAATCAGAAGAAGTACAAGGCTATATTAAAGGAGAACTCCTGCATACAATTTTTCATAATAAATCGGAGCATTTCTCAATTGTGAAGATTAAAGTGAAGGAAACGAATGAGGATTTTAAAGAAAAAGAGATTATCGCCAAAGGCTATTTCTCCAATCTACAAGAACAAACAACCTATTACTTCTATGGCGAGTTTGAAAGACATGCAAGATTTGGTCTGCAATATCGTGTGAATTCCTATCAAACTTTTATTCCAGAAACAAGGGATGGTCTTATTGCTTATCTTTCTAGTGATTTATTTCATGGAATTGGAAAAAAAATTGCTAGTAAGATTGTCGATCATTTAGGGGAGAATGCAGTATCCAAAATTCTCGATAATCCTGATTGTCTAGCAGATATTCCTGGAATAAAAAAAGAATCGAGCGAGCAGTTAGTCAAGAGTTTGCAAGAGAACCAGGGGTTTGAGCATGTTGTTGTTCAACTATCAACATATAATATTGGTCTTAAGCTGGCACAAAAAATTTACCAGCAGTATAAAGATGAGACCATTGATAAGCTGCTAGAGGATCCGTATCAATTTGTCTTTGATATTGAAGGACTTGGTTTCCAAACAGCAGATGAAATAGCAAAGAAAAATGGACTATCATTAACACATCCAAATCGAATTGGAGCTGGTTGT